>SCRB01000816.1 GCA_004299545.1 Rhizobiaceae bacterium | reverse complement strand
GCCTGCTCAACAGGCGGGCATTGCTGGCCCGGTTGGAGGAAGCGTTCCTCGCAAGGCAAAAGAATGGCGGCTTCGGCGCTCTTCTCTTCATCGACCTCGATCATTTCAAGACGCTGAACGACAGCCAGGGTCATCACGTCGGCGACGAATTCCTCACCCAGGTCGCGCAACGGATCCGCAACTGCATAAGGGAAGGCACCATCGTCGCGCGTATCGGCGGCGACGAATTCATCGTCCTGATCCCACGCGTTCCAGGACAACGCGACGAAGCGCAATGTGTTGCGGCGGACGTGGCGAACCGGATTCTGTGGGCGCTCAAGCCCGATTTCCAGTTCGGGCATGCGAGGCACAGTGCCTCGGCCAGCATCGGCACCGTCGTCTTCGACGGCAGCGAAACCAATTCGAGCGAAATCCTGAAACGGGCCGACATCGCGATGTATCGCGCCAAGAACGGCGGCCGCAACAACGTTGCGACTTACGCCCCGGACGTCATGGTCGCCGAAACGATGCAGATGCAGCTTGTCCACGAACTGCGGGACGCCATTGCGCTTGGCAAGCTCAGCCTCTACTTCCAACCGCAGATAGACCGGTTGGGCGCGATCCGCGGCGCCGAGGTGCTCCTGCGCTGGCAGCACCCGCAACTGGGGCTTATCTCCCCGGCTCAATTCCCCCTCGATCAGCAACCCGACCTGATAAGCGACATCGACCGGTTTGTCCTGCACAGGGGGATCGCGACCTTGGCAGCCTGGCAACGGGACGAACGCACGGCCTCTCTCAGGCTCGCGCTCAACATCAGTTCGCGTTCGCTCCTGAGCTCCCATTTCATGCAGGAACTGGCCGGACTGCTCGCGGAATACAGGATCGATGCGTCCGCCCTGATGCTGGAACTGACCGAGCACGTGATGACCAAGGACCGTTCGCTCGTCGCCAGACAGATGCACGAAATGCGCAAATTCGGCATCCGCTTCGCGCTTGACAATTTCGGAACCGGGTACTTCTCCCTCGCGGACCTGAAGAGAATGCCGTTCGACGCGATCAAGATCGCCGGAAATTTCGTCAACGACCTCCAGTCCAGCGAAAGCGATCGTGCGCTGGTGAAAGCCATTCTGGCTATGGCGCGCACGCTTGAACTGGAATGTATCGGCGAGTGGGTCGAGACAGACCAGCAGCGCATCTTCCTGCAGCTTTTCGGCTGCGATGCCTTTCAGGGATTCCTCTTCAGCCCCGCTCTCCCCCAGCCTGCTTTTCGCGCCTTCCTCGACAGCTATACGGGAGGAGCCCCCATGCTCGAATTACCGGCCATCACGCTTGTGGAAACGAAAAAAGCCGGGTAGTGCGCCCGGCTTTTTCCCCTTGCTCTTATCGACAACCCGTTATCCGACGATTTCCGTATCGGAGAACCAGTACCTGATTTCCTGGGCGGCCGTCTCCGGGGCGTCCGAGCCGTGGACCGAGTTCTCGCCGATGGAAAGCGCGAAGGTCTTGCGGATCGTCCCCGCGGCAGCATCGGCGGGGTTGGTCGCGCCCATCACTTCACGGTTCCGGGCAATGGCGTTCTCGCCTTCCAGAACCTGCACGACCGTTGGCCCGGAAGACATGAACGCGCACAGCTCGTCGAAGAACGGCCTGCCCTTGTGCACGGCATAGAATCCTTCCGCCTCGCGCCGGCTCATCCATACGCGGCGGGAGGCGACGACGCGAAGACCGGCTTCTTCAAGCAGCTTCGTGACGGCGCCCGTGAGGTTCCGCCGGGTCGCGTCCGGCTTGATCATGGAAAAGGTACGCTCGATGGCCATGGAAAATCCCTTCTGGAGGCAGGCATGAAGTGGCGGCTGCATAACCCGGCGGCGGCCGATTGTGAAGGGGCGATGTGATTCCGGGATACTACCGTAACGAATGTGTCAGCCTGATGGAAAACGGCTCTTTTTCCCTGCATGGCAGCCATGTGAATGCTGCACTGCAATATAGCGGTCGCTACAGCTACTTACACCTCCGGGAGGTCAAGCGATGGAGCCTGACCCATGGGGTTTTTCACTGAACTGTTTTCACGTCCGCGCCCGCGCGAACAGGGGCGTTACAGCGCCTCTCTCGCTGTCCTCAATGCGATAACGGCTGCCGAGCGCAACGAAATCCATATCCGGCCGGCCGACTTTCCGCGCGTGGCACGCCAGGGAATCCGGTGCTGATCGGCAGTCGCCGCCTGCCGTTCATTCCCGTCCGAAGAAATCGGCCTTGCCGATCGGCACGCCGTTGTGGCGCAGGATGTCGTAGGCGGTCGTCACGTGGAAATAGAAGTTCGGCACGGCGAAATGGAGCAGGTATTGCATGCCCGGCATGGACAGGTCCTTGCCGCCGATCTTCAGCACGATTTCACGGGCTTCCGAACCGTCGATGTCGGAACGGTCGAATTCCTTGAGATAGGCGCAAACCCGTTCGATGCGCGCCTGGAGCTCGGTGAAGCTCGTCTCCGTGTCCTCGATCGGAAGCGGCGGCTTTCCCGACAGGCGCGCCGCAGCGCCCTTGGCGTGGTCAGTCGCGATCTGCACCTGCCGGGTGAGCGGAAACATGTCGGGCGCGAGACGGTCGTTCAGGAAAACCGCCGGTTCGATCTTTCGCTGCGCGGCGTTGGTCTCGCCCTTTGTCAGGAAATGGGAAAGGCTCTTCAGCATCGTCAAAAAGACGGGAACCGAAGCGTCATACATGGAAATCGTCATATTGGTCCGTTCCTTCGCACCGTCTCAATTGGCGGCAGCCGGACAATACTCCGCTCCCTCCTCCTGACAAGTCTTCGACATGCCGCATTCCGGCGCTAGATTGTGCCGGTGGTCCGGCTCTATGATTCGGAGGCTCCATGCGTTTCGCCCGCCTTGCCTGCCTGGCCGTAGCGCTTTTCGCCAGCGCCGTTCCCGCCCTTGCGGAAGAACCCTATTTCGATGACCGCAGTACGCCGGACGCCCTCGTCCGGTCGCTCTACAACGCCATCAACCGGCATGAATATTCACGCGCCTACGGCTATTTTTCCGAGCCCCCGGCGAAAGACCTCGACACCTATGCGAAGGGCTTCGAGGACATGGCGAGCGTAAAGGTTCTGGAAGGGAACGCTTCCAGCGAAGGTGCGGCGGGAAGCACCTATTTTTCCTTGCCGGTAGCGATTGAGGCGACCGCAAAGGACGGGAAAAAGCAGGTTTTCGGCGGTTGCTATACGCTGCGCCTCTCCGACCCCACGATCCAGACCACGCCTTTCACCCCGCTTCACATCGAGAAAGGCGACCTGAAGCCCGCCACGGGCGATCTTCCGTCCGCATTGCCGAACCAGTGCGGCGACAGCCCGCCGCCGACGGACGCAGCATTGCAGAAGGCGAAGGCGGCCTTCCTCAAGGATTATACTGGCACCTGCCCCCTGATCGCGGCCGAGAGCGGCAACGAGGAGCCGGAGAAGTGGGACATCGGCTTCAACTACGAATCCGACCCGCAGGGAACGCCCGAGCGAAAGGCGACAATTTTCCGCTTCGCCTGCGCCAAGGACGCCAACAACGCCACCGCCGTCTATTTTCTCGCCGACGACAAAGGCGCGATACGCAACCTTCGCTTTGCCGTGCCCCAACTCGATATCCGCTACGACGACGACAGGACAAAGAAGAAGGTCGACCGCATCTATCTGATCGGGTTCAAGGTGGTCAGCCAGTTGTCCGGGTCGGATTTCGACACGCAGGACCAGGCGATCACGTCGCGCGACAAATGGGACGCCAAAGGCGACGCCGGCACGCGCGGTAAATGGATTTTCCGCTATGGCGAGACGTCCCTGGTCCATTACGACGTCGATGCCGCCTTCGACGGCAAGGAGGACATGAAACCGGTCGTCAACTACGACGCATCGCCATGACGCGGTCCACCATGAAGGGGCCAACCATGACGGGGCATATCGTCGTCAGCGCCTGAGCGACAGCATCCAGTCGAGCGCCTTGCGCCAATCGACCATGCGGATCGGCGTTCCATGCGTGCCGGTTTCGAAGCGCATGAATTTCGTCGGGTAGCCCGGCGAGCGCTTGCGGATCTCCTCGAAGAAGGCTTCCTGACGTGCGATGGGGAAAACCACGTCATGGCTTCCCTGCGCGAAGAAAACCGGCACCTTCAAACGCCAGGCGCGGCTCTTGAAGAAATCCTCGTCCCACAAGGACCCGAGGAGCAGAAGGCCGGAGAGCTTCGGCGCGATCGTGGGATCGTCGGCAAGCCGCCAGCAGATATGACCGCCCATCGAACCGCAGGCGACGAAGAGCGCCGCACTGGGCGCGGCCTTGAGGGAATGGTTGATGATGGCGGCGACCTCCATCGTACCCTTGACGCCGAAATCGGAGAAATCCGGCGACAGGTAAAGCCCGCCGTTTTGCGCCATCAGATTCTTGATGCGGTTGAAATTGCCGCCGAAGGTGAAGTCGTCGACGCCCTGGCTGCGGCTACCGCCCTGCCCGTGCAGGTAGACGGTGATGATTTTCGCGCTCTTTTCCGTGCCGACGGCGAAGTAGCGCAGCCAGCCCATATCCGAGGCAAGGTAGCGGTCATGCTGGACGCGAAGCACCCCCAGCGAGACATATTTTGCCTGCACCCTCTTTTCGGGAATGGTATCGCGGCCGTTGATGTCGCGCATCTCGCGATAGTCGAAGACGCGATAGGCGCCGCCGTCCTTTTCCGACAATTGCGCCGGATAGGCGAAAAGATCGTCCTTGTAGGGCTTCAGCACAAGCGGGTCGGCACTGGCACCGGCCACAAGGCCGGCCGACAGGGCGAGCGCCAGCAGGGCTGACGCGGGACCTCTTATACGTCCTTTCAACCGGCCAGAACCCCGCCGGCGCGCTGCATGGCGTCCGGTGTGTCGACGTCGAGTTCGGCGCCCTCGCCGATCTCGACATCGACGACCGGAGCGTCGCCGCTTTCAACGAGATGGCGCGCGCCGACATCGCCCTGAAGCTGATCGACGGCGGCGAAAAGCGCTTTCGGCAGGATGACCGGGTTGCCGCGCTTGCCTTCGTGAACCGCGCGCGCGATCGCCTTTCCACCGGCATTGCCGAAGGCTTTCGCAAGGGTCCGGTAGTCGGCCCGGCTTATGCCCGGCATGTCGCCCAGAACGACCATGGCGCCCGCCGCATCGGCCGGAAGCGCATGGATGCCCGCCTTGAGCGAGCCGGAAAGGCCGTCGGCGAAGTCGGGGTTGTGCGCGAAGGAAACCTCGAGACCGGCCAGCGCTTCGCGGACACGCGCGGCCTGATGACCCGTCACCACGACGAGGCCGCTGACCCCACTCGCAAGCGCGCGCTCTGCGGTCCGGCGCACCAGCGGCGTGCCATCGAAATCGGCGAGAAGTTTGTTCGGGCCACCCATGCGGCTCGATCGGCCCGCCGCAAGCAGCACCGCATAGAGTTTGGGCCGCGCTGCCTCGGCAGCAGGCCTCTCGCGCGGTTCGGGCCGGCTCGGAATCTCCATCAGCAACCCGCCGACACCCATCGCCGAAATATCTTCCGAACGGAGGGGGATGCCGGCAGTGATGCGATCGAGCACCCAGTCGAAGCCGTTTTCCTTCGGGCTGCGCGCGCATCCGGGTGCACCGAGAACGGGCTTGCCTTCACGTTCGCCGAGCGTGAACAGATTGCCGGGATCGACCGGCATGCCGACATGCAGCACGTTGCCGCCGGCACGGCGGATAGCGGCGGGAACGACGTCCTCGCTGTCGGTCATGGCCGAAGCGCCGAAGACCAGCACCATGTCGCTCTCGTCGAAAATCGCGTTGATGGCATCCGCCACGTCCTCCGCCCGGTGCGGGGTGCGTCTTTCCGCCCCCACATGGCTGCCGGAACGCGCCAGACGCGCTTCGGTAATCCTTACCGTCTTGTCGAGCACGCTCGCCTTCAGGGTCGGCAGCACCGTCTGCACCACGCCAACGCGAAGCGGGCGGAAGGGATGGGCTGCGAAGGCCTCCCCGCTTCCGGCGATTTCCATAACCTTTTCCAGCACCTCTTCGCGAACGGCGAAAGGGATGATCTTCACCGTCGCGACCATCTGGTCGGGAACGATCGTGGCATTGTGTGCACGCGTGGCGACCGTCACGCTCGGATCGACGCGGTTGAGAGCGTCGACCAGATCCTTGTTGACCGTGAAAAGCCCGGCTTCGGGGGTGTGGAGATTGACGCGGCCGGTCGCGGCGGGACGCGCTTCGATCCCGGTGAAGCGGAGAGCTTCCACGATCCGCGTCGCCGCGAGGTTTTCCTCCACGTCGCCCGGCTCCAGCCTGGCGACGACGAGTTCCTTCACGCCTTCCGCCGCCAGTTGGGCAATGTCCTCGCCCGACAGGAGCCGCGCCTTGCGCATGCGAACATTTCCGGCGGAAAGGGAGTGAGCCAGAATGGTTCCCTCCGCCTCCGAAACGGGGACGGGACCGAATTTCATGCCGCCTTCTCCATTTCGGCGGCGCCGACGCCGCGCGAACGGAAGGCCGCGATGATCTCGGCCAGCACCGCAACCGCGATTTCCGCCGGGCTGGCGGCACCGATGGAAAGGCCGATCGGCGCATGGATGCGCCCGATCACTTCCTCCGCAAACCCCGCTTCCTTCAAGCGCCCGACCCTTCGGGCATGCGTCTTCTTGCTGCCAAGCGCACCGATGTAGAAGGCCTGCGCCTTAAGCGCCGAAACAAGCGCGAAATCGTCGATTTTGGGGTCATGCGTCAAAGCGGCAACGGCGGTATAGGCATCGAAGGGCCTTTCCTTCAGGACCTCCTCCGGCCATTCGGCATGGAGGACAACATCAGGAAACCGTTCCGCCGTCGCGAATGCCGTGCGCGGGTCGATGATCTCGGTGTCGAAGCCGGCGAGTGTCGCCATCGGCGCCAGCGCCTGGCTGATATGAACGGCCCCGACCAGGACGAGTTTCGGTGGCGGCAGATGGGCATTCAGGAAGAAATTCCTTCCCTCCGCCTCTATCGTTCCCGATTTACCGGATCGGAACGCCTTTTCGACTGCCAACCCGAGATCGCCCGAGACCGCATCGCCTTCCCTGACGAGGCGGTCACGCCCGTCGCCGAGATCGGTCACGAGGACCACCGCGCGGCGCGCTTGCCGTTCCGCGTTCAGTTGCTTGAGAAGATGAGGATCCACTTGCCCCGCCTCCCTGTCTTATCCGTATTTCTTTTCAGCCCAGCCTTTCGACATAGACCCTGATCCTGCCGCCGCAGGAGAGGCCGACCCGCCATGCGGTCTCGTCGGCAACCCCGAATTCGAGCATGCGCGGCTTGCCGGTTTCGAGCACATCGGCCGCCTCGGCGACGACGGCGCCTTCGACGCAGCCGCCCGACACGGAACCCTCGAAATTCCCTTCCCGGTCGATCACAAGATGGCTGCCGGTGGGGCGCGGCGCCGATCCCCAGGTCTCCACCACGGTCGCGATCGCCACGTCCTTGCCTTCGCGCATCCATCCTTCCGCGATCATCAAGGGATCGCGAAGTTCATCATGTGCCTGAACGTTTTCCATGAGCGTCTCCTTCAGGCAGCATATGGCCGTTCCCGGCCAATGTCGCCACTTTTCATCCACAATTTCGGATCGTCACTTTGTCGCGCATCGCCCGAAAGCGAAGCACAGAGATCGGAGAGCGCGTCCAGCGTATGCACGGGTCGGAAGGCGTCGACATGCGGCAACATCGCCCTCACCCCTCTCGCCTTGGCCTCGAAGCCGTCGAACCTGAGCAGCGGGTTCAGCCAGATCAGCTTGCGGCATGATTTGGAGAGCCGCTCCATTTCATGCGCAAGGCTCGCAATATCGTCCCGCTCCAGGCCGTCCGTGATGAGAAGAACGACGGCCCCCTGCCCGAGCACGCGCCGCGACCAGAGGCGGTTGAACGTACCGATGGCCTCGCCGATGCGCGTGCCGCCCGACCAGTCCTTGACGATCGAAGCGCATTGCGCCAGCGCCTCGTCCGGATCGCGATGGCGCATCTGGCGCGTCAGGTTGGTCAGCCTCGTGCCAAAGACGAAGGTGTGGACGTTGCGGCGCTTTTCCGCCAGCGCGTGCATGAAATGCAGGAAGATGCGCGTGTACTGACTCATCGAGCCTGAAATATCGGCAAGCACCACCAGCGGCGGATGGACCGTTCGTGTCGAGCGGAAACGCGGCAGGATGAGGTCTCCGCCGGTCCTGAGCGCCGAGCGCATCATGGCGCGCTGGTCGATCCGCGGACCGCGCGGATCGGGCCTGAAGCGGCGGGTGCGCACGAGATCGACAGGAAGTTTCAGTCGTGCGATGGCGCGGCGGGCTTCGGCCAATTCCCGCGCCGTCATCTGCGCGAAGTCTTTTTGCCGCAGGACCTCGTTGCCGGAAAAAGTGAAGCGCGCGTCGATTTCGATCTCCGGTTCCTCCCGGCGCCTGCGGTCGTTTTCGCGCCCCTGCATCATCGCGTCGCCGACGCGCGATTCGGCGGCGCGCGGCTTCTGCCGTTCGCGCGCATCGACGACGGTCGGGGAAAACAGCGCCAGCATTTTCTCAATCAGTTCCCGCGAACGCCAGAAAAGCCGAAAGGCTTCGTCGAAGACGGCATGATCCTCATGCCGCGTCACCAGCACGGCGTGGAGCGTCCAGTAGAAATCGTCGCGGCTGCCGATCCCCGATGTCAGCACCGCGTCGATGGCATCGACGACGGAGGCCGGCCCGACCCGCATCCCGGCCTTGCGCAGCGTACGGGCGAAATGAACGATATTGTCGGCAAGCCGACCGTCGGGCCGGCCGTCGAGATGGGCAGCGGGGTTGGTCATCGCATGCTGAGCCTGCTATTCCGCCGCCGCCAACTCCGTCTTGACCTCATCGAGGATACGGCGGCCTTCGCCTTCACCGATCCTGGCGATGTCGTCCTGGTATTTGAGCAGGACGCCGATCGTGTCGGAGATGGTTTCGGGATCGAGCGCGAGCTTGTCGAGTTCCGTCAGTGCGCCGGCCCAGTCGATCGTCTCGGCCACCCCCGGCACCTTGAAGAGGTCGATCTGGCGCAGCTTCTGGATGAAATGCACGATTTCCGCCGAAAGCCGCCGGTTGGCGTTCGGCACCTTGCGCCGCACGATCTCCAGTTCGCGCTCCGCGTTCGGATAATCCACCCAGTGATAAAGGCAGCGGCGCTTCAGCGCGTCATGG
This sequence comes from Rhizobiaceae bacterium, assembly GCA_004299545.1. Lineage (GTDB taxonomy): Bacteria > Pseudomonadota > Alphaproteobacteria > Rhizobiales > Rhizobiaceae > Mesorhizobium_L. The sequence continues at coordinate 654 of SCRB01000816.1, read as the reverse complement.
ATCTCGCGCGTCCGGTTGGTCGTTATGATGACGATCGGCGGCTCCTCGGCCCGGATCGTGCCCAGTTCCGGCACCGTCACCTGGTAATCGGACAGGATTTCCAGGAGAAACGCCTCGAACGCCTCGTCCGTGCGGTCGAGTTCGTCGATCAGGAAGACGGGGGCGGCGCCCTTCTTGCCGCCGAGCGCATCGAGAACCGGACGGCGGATGAGATATTTTTCCGAGAAGACGTTCCTTTCCATCGCGGAGCGATCGACCGCGCCCGCCGCTTCGCCGATACGGATCTCGATCATCTGCGCCGCATAATTCCATTCATAGACGGCAGAGGAAATGTCGAGGCCTTCATAACATTGCAGGCGGATCAGCCGCCTGCCGAGCGCGGATGCGAGCACCTTGGCGATCTCGGTCTTGCCGACGCCCGCCTCGCCTTCCAGGAAAAGCGGCCGCTTCATGCGCAGACCAAGGAACAGGACGGTCGCCAGCGCCCTGTCGGCGACATAATCCTGGCCTTCGAGAAGGGCCAGCGTCTGGTCGATGGTTTCCGGAAAGGGCTTCGATTGCAATTTCGATATCCAGTCTGCGAACGGAATACCGGTCACAAACGATGATAATTGCGACCGTGATAGATGAGAGGCCGAACCTTATCCCCGAGGC
>SCRB01000815.1 GCA_004299545.1 Rhizobiaceae bacterium | reverse complement strand
CTCGCGGCGGCGACGGACGGCGACAACTACATCGAAACCGTCTGGGGCCGCGGCTATGTGCTGCGCGATCCGGCGGGCGACGAAGTGGCCGCCTGAGGCCGCGACGCGTTACCAGGGGGCAGGCAAAAAGGGCGGCTTCAGGGCCGCTCTTTTTCGTTGCGGGCTCTTCGTGTTTAGTCGACCGTTAAGAAGCGGGCATGAAGGTTGACGGTGGGCTTCTGACGTCGCGGATCGTGAGCAAGATCAGGCACAAAAGTTGCCTCAGCCAGGCGAGAATGAGGCGGAGATTGTAGCCGACGGCCGAGAGCACGGCGTTGGCGTGATCACCATGGCGGCCCTTGAGGTAATTTCGGCCGAGGTGCCCGTCGCTCTTCATATGTCCGATCACCGGCTCGATAGCGGAGCGGCGCCTGAGTTCGCGTTTGATCGCGCCATGCACGCCGCGCTTCTGTCCTGAGATGAACACGCGCAACGGCTGCCGCGCCTTGTGGCCGCGATAGCCCTTGTCGACATAAACCCGCTCGATTTCGCGTCCGGTCAGTGCCTGGGTCTCCTCGATCACGCCGGCCAGGGTATGGCCGTCGAACGGATTTCCGGGCAGTGCCTTGGCATGCAGGACAAACTGGCCGCCCTTGCAGCGCCGGTTGGTGGTGGTGATGGAGACTTTCGTTCCGAACTCATAGGGCTTGTGCGCCTTGCCCTTGCCGATGCACTCGGTCTCCGGCGCATGCCAGGAATAGAGCTTGGGGCCGCGCTGATTGTGGTTCTGCCAGCGGATTTGCATCGCCTTGCTCAAGGGCACGGCGAACAGCGTCTGCAGCGCCTCGTCGCCGTCGATCTTGCGCGTGATATCGCGGATCAGCCGGCCCAGCCGTGTGCGCAGGAACTTCAGCTCCCGCTTCGCTCGCTTGAACTGCTTGGCGTGGGTGTAACGGCCGACCATCAGCGCGGCCCGCTTGGCCAGCCGGGCATAGGATTGCCGCAAGCCGACCCTGTTCGCCTTGGCCAGGGCTCCCAGCTTCTCGATCGCCGTCAGCATCAGCTTGGCGTCGGTGGGATGAGTGACGTTCTTCGGCTGCACCGTCGTGTCCACCGTGATGCGGGCCATGTCGTCTGGCTTCAGCGCGCCGGTGGCATGGGCCACCCGCAGGCTCTCCGCCAACAGCGCCTCCAGCTTGCCGCCGATGCGCTTGCGCCAATGGCTCAGCCCCGAGCGTTCGTGCGGAAAAGCATGGGCGAAAAACTCTTCGCCGGTGAAGTACTGGAAATAGGGGTCGAACTCCCAGCGGGCGCAGACCTCCTCGTCCGACAGCCCATAGATGTGCTTGAGCAGCAACAGCCCGACCATGAACCGCGTCGAAAGTCCCGGCCGCCCTTCGTCGCTGAAACAGCCGGCCAGCTCCGCGTCGATCCAGTCCCAGTCGATGGTGCCGGCCAGCCTCACCAGCTCATGGCGCAGGTTGATGATCTGATCCAGACGGGCCCGGAACAGGTCCTGCTCGCCCGTCCATTCCTGCTTCCCAGGTCGCATCGCCGCCCTCCGATGCACCAAGGGAATCACGCTTCGCGCCTCCCGCAAAGCCAAAATCGTCGACCGAAATCGCAAGCTTCCTGCGTCCGAACACGCCATTTCCTGCAAAACCGATTACTGCAAACCGCACAGAAACCGCTCTCTCCCATCAGGTTCCGCGATCTTCACGGGCGACTACCTATCTGTGGCGCGACACGCGCTGGCAGCTATAGCGTAATTCGTCGAGCGCCGACAGGTGGGCTTCAGCCATGCGCGTCCGAGCGGCTCGTGATCCAGTCCATCAGCGCCAGCAGGACGCCCGAGGCGACGAAGGTGAGATGGATGATCACCATCCACTGCAAGTTCGTCTTGTCCATGCTTTCGACCTCCATGAAGGCCCTCAGCAGATGGATGGCCGAGATCGCGATGATGGAAGCGATCAGCTTGAGCTTCA
>SCRB01000814.1 GCA_004299545.1 Rhizobiaceae bacterium | reverse complement strand
CCCTGGATGGAGCGCCCGGACGGCGTGTAATAAAGGGCTGTCGTCAAGCGCAATGCGCCGCTGTTTTCAGGCAGCGGAATGATCGTCTGGACGGAGCCCTTGCCGAAGGATTGCGTTCCGACGATCGTCGCGCGGCGCTGGTCCTGCAGTGCGCCCGCTGTGATCTCGGATGCGCTGGCCGACCCGCCATTGATGAGAACGACGAGGGGCTTGCCGTCGATCATATCGCCCGGATGCGCATCGAACCGCGTCACATCCTTCGGATCGCGTCCACGGGTCGAGACGATCTCGCCATGATCGAGGAAAGTATCGCAAACGTCCACCGCCTGGTCGAGCAGGCCGCCCGGGTTGAGGCGAAGATCGAGCACATAGCCCTTCAGCTTGTCGTCCGGCAGCTGCTTCTTGATCTGGGTGATCGCGTTGTGGAGTTCGTCGGACGTCCTCTCCGTGAAGGAGGTGATCTTGATATAGCCGACATCGTTATCGACGCGGTATTTCACAGCCTTGACCTTGATGACGTCGCGGACGACCGTGATGTCGAGCGGCTTGTCGACGCCCTTGCGGACGATGGTGAGCTTGATCGGCGTGTGGACGGGGCCGCGCATCTTGTCGACCGCATCCTGCAGCGTCATGCCGTTGACATCCTTCCCGTCGATGGCGGTAATGAAGTCGCCGGCCATCACCCCGGCCTTCGCGGCGGGGGTATCGTCGATCGGCGTGATGACCTTGACGTAGTTGTTTTCCATGGTCACTTCGATGCCGAGGCCGCCGAATTCACCTTTGGTCTGGACCCGCATATCCTTGGCCTGCTCCGCGTCCATGTAGGACGAATGCGGATCGAGCGAGGCGAGCATTCCGTTGATCGCGTTCTCGACCAGGGATTTTTCATTCGGCTTGGTGACATATTGCGCGCGTACCCGCTCGAAGACGTCGCCGAAAAGCGCCAGTTCCTTGTAGGTATTGGCGTTGGAATCGCTCCCGGCCGGGTTCGGCGCACCGTGGACCAGGCTCATGGCCGACGCCCCGATCAAGGCACCGGCAAACAGAAGCGACGCTTTACGAATCATTTCCAGTCCTTCCAGAAACGTGCGCCGACCACCATGGGGTCGGATCGACAGGTTTTCCATCCTTGCGGAACTCTACATAAAGTTCCGGTCGAGAGCTATCGGCATCAACCGCCACGGTGCTCGCCACCCTGGCTTCGCCCATCAGGCCAACAGGCTCGCCCGCGAGGACCGACTGGCCCAGCGATACGCTGATTCTGCCCAGTCCCGCCAGAACGACGTGGTAGCCATCGCCGGCGTCCAGGATCAAAAGCTGGCCGTACGAACGGAACGGGCCGGCGTAAAGCACGTTTCCCTCCGCTGGCGCGGTAACGATCGCTCCGGATTGTGTTGTAACAATGTCGCCATACATCGTCCCCCCGGTCCCGTCATCATCGCCGTAGCGGCGCAGGATCTCTCCGGCGACGGGCAGTTCCATGCGTCCGCGCATGGCGGTAAAACTCGTGACGGCCAGGCGGTTCTGCTGCGGGATCGGGGCGTTCGGCCCCGTGGTGCCATTCTGGCCCTCAGCCTTGCCTTTCTCCTCCGTCGCCTTCCTGGCGCTGTTGATCTGCGCTTCCAGCCCGGCGATCAGTTCCTTCATGCTGGTCGCCCGGGCCGCCAGTTCCGACGCCTTTTTCCGTTCATCGGCCAGAGCCGTTTCCGATCGGGCTTCGAGTTTCTCCTTTTCCTGGAGGAGCATGCCGAGTTTCGCCTTTTGCTCCGTCTGGTCGGAAACCTTGGCGACGAGATCGCGGCGCTCACTCTCGATGGATGTGGAGACGCGGCTGAGTTCCTTCAGGTCGCCGGCCAGC
>SCRB01000813.1 GCA_004299545.1 Rhizobiaceae bacterium | reverse complement strand
CGCCGACGTGACCGTGAACGGCCATCCGGAGACGCGCGGCCGCCGCAAGCCAAAGGCGGACGCCGCGCCGCCCGTCATCCCCTGGTTTACCGGGCCGATCCCGGACGGCACGCGCCAAAGACTCGACGCGCTCGGCCCGGAAAAGTTCGCCGAGTGGATGCGCGGCGAAAAGCGCGTGCTCGTCACCGACACGACGATGCGTGACGGCCATCAATCGTTGCTTGCCACGCGCGTGCGCACCCATGACATCGCCCGGATCGCCGGCACTTACGCCCGCGCCCTTCCGGAGTTGCTGTCGCTCGAATGCTGGGGCGGGGCGACCTTCGACGTTTCCATGCGGTTCCTCACCGAAGACCCATGGGAGCGGCTGGCGAAGATACGCGAGGCGGCGCCGAACATCCTCCTGCAAATGCTTCTGAGAGGCGCGAACGGCGTCGGCTACACGAACTATCCCGACAATGTGGTGCAACATTTCGTGCGCCAGGCCGCCATAGGCGGCATCGACCTCTTCCGCGTCTTCGACTGCCTGAACTGGGTGGAGAACATGCGCGTGGCGATGGATGCGGTCTCAGCCGAAGATAAGCTCTGCGAGGCGGCGATCTGTTACACCGGCGACATCCTCGATCCAAAGCGCGCCAAATATGATCTGAAATATTATGTCGGCCTCACGAAAGAATTGGAACGGGCCGGCGCCCACATCATCGCGGTGAAGGATATGGCGGGGCTTTTGAAGCCCGCAGCAGCGCGCGTCCTTTTCAAGGCGCTGCGCGAGGCGACCGACCTGCCGCTCCATTTCCATACGCACGATACGTCGGGCATTTCTGCGGCGACCGTGCTCGCAGCGATCGAGGCCGGCGTCGATGCCGTGGACGCGGCGATGGACGCGCTTTCCGGCAATACATCGCAGCCCTGCCTCGGCTCTATCGTCGAGGCCTTGAAAGGCGGTGAGCGCGATCCCGGGCTGGATCCGCAATGGATCCGCCGCATCTCGTTTTACTGGGAAGCCGTGCGCAACCAGTACGCCGCCTTCGAGAACGATCTCAAGGGGCCGGCCTCGGAAGTCTATCTGCATGAGATGCCGGGAGGCCAGTTCACCAACCTCAAGGAGCAGGCGCGCTCGCTCGGTCTCGAGACACGCTGGCACGAGGTCGCACAGGCTTATCACGACGTGAACCTGATGTTCGGCGACATCGTCAAGGTGACGCCGTCCTCCAAGGTCGTCGGCGACATGGCGCTGATGATGATCAGCCAGGACCTGACGGTCGCGGACGTGCAAAACCCGGCAAAGGACATCGCCTTCCCCGATTCCGTCGTCGCCATGCTGCGCGGCGATCTCGGCCAGCCGCCTTCAGGTTGGCCGGTAGCATTGCAGGAGAAGGCGCTGAAGGGCGAGAAGCCGATCACGGTGAGGCCGGGATCGCTCCTGAAGCCGGCCGACATGACGGCGAAACGTGCGGAAATCGAAGCCGAGCTTGAGCGGCCGCTCAGCGAAAACGAATTCGCTTCCTGGCTTATGTATCCCAAGGTCTTTGCCGATTTCGCCCGCGCGCAGGACGCCTATGGGCCGGTCAGCACGCTGCCGACGCCGATCTATTTCTACGGCATGGCGCAGGAAGACGAGATCTTCGTCGAGATCGAGCGCGGCAAGACGCTGGTGATCCGCTGTCTCGCCGTCGGCGATGCCGACGAGAAGGGGATGGTCGCAGTCTTTTTCGAACTGAACGGCCAACCGCGGCGGGCGAAGGTACCGGACCGCACGCGGAGCGCAGGCGTGCGCGAGCGGCGAAAGGCGGAAGCCGGCAACGAGGCGCATGTCGGCGCGCCGATGCCGGGGGTGGTTTCAACCGTCGCCGTGGCAAGCGGGCAGAAGGTCTCGGCCGGCGACGTTCTTCTCTCCATCGAGGCGATGAAGATGGAAACGGCGCTGCATGCCGAGAAAGACGGTACGATCGCGGAGGTGCTGGTCAGGACCGGCGACCAGATCGACGCCAAGGATTTGCTGATCGTGTTCGCCGCCTGAACCTGCGAGGCGACGGGGTCACATCGGCGGCGTAACGCCGCCATGGCCGACGACCACCAATTGGGCGCTGATTTTCGTGCCAGTCTTTTCTGCACTGATAA
>SCRB01000812.1 GCA_004299545.1 Rhizobiaceae bacterium | reverse complement strand
GCATCGGCCGGCGGCAGGGGCGGGTCGTAATGGCGCTTGACGATTGCCCCTGAAAAGCGCCGGTCGCGCACCCCGTTCTCCTTCGCGGAAGATGTTGAATCAGCACTTGAAGGAGTTGAATCGCTTTGCCATTCCACCGCGACAACATGCTGGTCCTGCTTGTTGATCCCGACCTTGGCGCGCAGACGGTAAAGCGTCAGCCGGCGGACGAAATCGTCGGCGATATCGTCCCTGCATTCCAGCCTCAGCCCGTCCTTTCCATGTCGCGAAACGAGGAAGTCGAAGAGGATTTTTCCCTGCGGCGTCAGCAGCGCGCCGGAAAGAGCTTCGCTCGCCCCGAGTCCGGTGAGGTCCGTGGTGACGATGTTTTGCAGGAAATGTTCGGCTTCCGGGCCCGAAAGATCGATGAGTGCCCTGTTGTCGAGATGGACGATCGGCATGGAAAACCTTCGAAGTGACCGCGCCCTAATTAAGACGCTGTCATGCGGCCGGCAAGGGCGACGCGCCGGTGCTACTGACGGGTGAACGGCAGCTCAATCGCCGGCGAGGAAGAACGCCCATTTGCCCTGGGGGGTTATGCCGAGACGGTAAAAGACGTAGGCGCCTACCGACTTCATGTCCTCATAATCACCGGCGGTGATGATGCGGAAGAGTTCGACGCGCTGCGGCGCGTTCAGTTTGTCGAGTGGTATGGCGAAGAAATAAGGCCAGACATAAAGCTCCTGCGGCTTGCCGGCATCGAGATGGACGTAACCGGCGTCGAGGATCTCCTCCATGATGGCAAGAATCTCCTGCCCGCCCTGGTCGCCTGCCTGATCGTGCAGGAACTTGATCGGGTCCTCGTCCATCTCGCCGAACGTCAACTGGGTCGCCATGTTGCCCGAGGACAGGAGAGGCCTCAGCTTCTCGATATCGCCGCTCTTGCAGGCGGCCACCAGTGCGTCGTGCATCTTGCGCACGGGGTCGGGGAGCTTGCTCAAATCATACAGGATTTCCGGGAGCGGCGCGTTCGGATCGATATTCGGCCGTGCCGGATCGACGGTAGCGCCGTTATTGTCCGGCGCAGCCGTTGAGGGATTTGTCTGATCGGTTGCGGCGGGCGGCGCGATGCTTTCCCCCGACGGCACCGTTTCGTCAGCGCCGGGCGCGGCCATCAACTGGGCCTCGGCGGCGGACGCCATGGCTGGGGCGATGCTCTCGGCTAAAAGCGGCGAGGTCATTCCGAGAAGCGCGGAGGAAGAAAGCACGAGCGCGAAAACGCACTGGCGCGACATCGGTTGAAGGCAAATCCGCATCATCGTTCCGTATTGCTGTCCGATATCGCGTGAAATGACAATAGGCTTGTCGAAGCAGCGGCGTCCCCTTCGCTGCACCGAAGCGTTGCGACAGCGGCTTCAGTGGCGCGTCGTGAAGGGGCCGAATTCGCCCGCGACGATGCGATCCTTCATCCGCTCGATCAGCGCGATTGCCGCGCTCTCGCTTTCCGTCCGCAGCAATTCGACCAATGCCGTCGAAAGGGCGGCTTCCGCGATAATCTCCGGCTCTATGCCGGCGGAAAGGCCCTCGGCCCAGGCCTCGGTCTGGCTTTCGACGGCGGTCAGCCGCTTTTCCTCCCGTATCAGCTGGTCGATATCGTTCCCGGCCTGTCCCATGCCACCACTATCCCTTGCCCGGCGAGACAACCTGCCTCACCGTTTCATGGTCGTCCCTATGTCCCAAGAGGCTTGTAGCACAGGAAAAAGGCGACGCATCCCCTGCCAATGCCAAAAAAGTTAATTGGTTTTTAATTTCCAAAGCGCGTGACGATGTCGTCGCTCAAGGCCGAGCCCTCCTTCATATAGCGGTCGATGGCGGTGATCGCGGAGGTGGTGCAGGTCCGGTAAACGTCGCTATAGGAACGATAACCACGGTTAAAGCTGGCGATCAGCTTCGTCCGCGTTTCCGCGTCGGGATTCTCGCTTTTGAGGATGGCGTCCATCTCGTCACGCCATTTGTTCCCATGCTCGCCGCAAAGATTGCGCAGGTAATGGAGCGAGCCGAGGATCTCCGCCAGCCTGACCAGCCGGCTTTCATAGGGTGCCTCGACTGCCCGCGCCGGCAAGGCTGGCAGGAGAAGCGCCAAGGTGAGCATAAGGCGAGGGAAGAAAAGCCGGAAACGCATGGCTCTTTGTGCGGCATGATTTCACCGCCGGCAAGGCGTCTTACATATCGCCCTGTCCGAGCGCCATGGCGCGCGCCGCTTCGAGCGTCGATGGCGTGACGGCGAGCCTTTCCATCTCGTCGGGACTGAACCAGCCG
>SCRB01000811.1 GCA_004299545.1 Rhizobiaceae bacterium | reverse complement strand
GGAACGGGGAGCGGACGGGAAACTGGTGCTGCTGATACCGGCTTCCCACAAGGATCTGATCGGCGAACGCCCCGTAGGACGGCTCGCGCAATTGGCGAAGCTCGCGGGCCAGCCCATGGAATTGGCTGTCGGAGACGGGTAGATCGGTCCCTCATCCAGGACGCCTCATCCAGCCGTTTGTCACGATGCGAGGCCAAAACCTTTCGGAAACCATATTGCGTGAACGGATTCGACCGGCGGGAACTTCGGAGTAACGATCCTTGTTAAGGGGAGCGTGTCGGCACGGAGATCCGTGATGAAGTCGCGTAAACCTGAAACAGACGAAACGGCGCGGCCGGGCGATTCCGCTCTGCCGGAAAACACCGGCGCGGAAGGCGATATCGGCGGTCCTTATGGCTATGGCCGCCCGGCGCACCGGCCCGACCCGTCCGGGCCTTACCGCTTCGAGCCGCGTTCCGTGCGGCCGCTTCCGGCCAATCCCAGGATCAGGTGGCGGTAGTTTCAGGCGGTGTTTGCCCCGCTGCCTGTCAGGAGGAACGGCCACGTTCGCTCCGGCCTTCTGGACCGGAAGGCGGTTCCTGGGCCATAAGGGTACAGGCAGGCTGAAAAAACCGGGAGCGATGCGCAATGACCAGTTCGGGCACGATCCGCGCGGGCATGGGCGGCTGGACGTTCGAGCCTTGGGAGACGTCCTTCTATCCCGAGAAACTGGCCAAGGCGAAGCAGTTGCATTACGCCTCGCGGCAGGTGCCGACGATCGAGGTCAACGGAACCTATTATTCCACGTTCAAGCCGGCGACATTTGCCAAATGGGCGAAAGAGACGCCGGACGATTTCGTTTTCTCCCTGAAAGCCATCCGCTTCGCGACCAATCGCAGGGTGTTGGGCGAAGCCGGGGAATCCGTCGAGCGCTTTGTCTCCTCCGGCGTGTCGGAACTCGGCGCCAAGCTCGGGCCGATCCTCTGGCAATTCGCGCCGACCAAGAAATTCGATGCGCAGGATTTCGGCGCGTTCCTGGCGCTCCTGCCCGACAGGCAAGATGGTGTCCCGCTGCGCCATGCAGTCGAGGTCAGGAACGACAGTTTCGTCGTGCCGGAATTCGCCGCGCTGCTGCGGCGGCACAATGTTGCGGTCGTCTATGCCGAACATGAGAAGTATCCGGCGATCGCCGATGTGACCGGTGACTTCGTCTATGCCCGCCTCCAGACCGGCGAGGACGACGTTCCCACCTGCTACGCGCCGAATGCACTGGATGAATGGGCAGCACGGGCGAAGCTATGGGCATCGGGCAAGGCCCCGGACGACCTGCCGCTGGCCGATCCCTCGGACACGGCATCGGTGAAGCCGCGCGACGTGTTCGTCTATTTCATCACGTCGGGAAAGGTGCGCGCGCCGCATGGGGCGATGGCCTTCATGGAGCGCGTCAGGAAATAGCTGCCTTCCGGCGCGCCGGCTTTCAGTCAGTAGGTGGCACGGCCGCCGGAGAGATCGAACACCGCGCCGGTGGTGAAGGAATTCTCCTTCGATACCAACCAGGCGATCATCGCGGCGACCTCGTCCACGCCGACGAAGCGGTTGCGCGGAATTTTGGCAAGCATGTAGCCGATATGCTCCTCCGTCATCTGGTCGAAGATGCGGGTGCGCGCCGCTGCCGGCGTAACGGCGTTGACCGCTATGTCGAAGCCGGCCGTTTCCTTGCCGAGCGACTTGGTGAGCGCGATCACGCCGGCTTTCGAGGCGCTGTAGGCCGCGGCGTTGGGGTTGCCCTCCTTGCCGGCGATCGAGGCGATATTGACGATGCGGCCGTAATTGCCGGCCTTCATGTCGGGAATGACGGCCCGGTTGATGAGGAAGGCGCCGGTCAGGTTGATCGCCATGATCTGCTGCCATGCGGCGATGTCATAGTCCTCGACGAGTGCGTTCGGCCCGGCAATGCCGGCGCTGTTCACCAGGATCGTCACCGGCCCGAGCTTCAGTTTCGTTTCGGCAAGGGCAGCTGCGACGGAGTCCCAATCGGTGATGTCACAGCGCACTGCAACCGCTCCACCACCCAAGCCGGCCATCGCGGCTTCGTTTTCGCCCGCGACGTCCCAACTCGCGACCTTCGCGCCACTTTCGGCCAGCCTTTTCGCGACCGCCAGCCCTATGCCCTGCGCCGCGCCGGTGACGACGGCGATCTGGCCTGAAAGATCGATCCTGTTCATGATTTCCTCCTGCGCCGCGTTGCCGAGACAGCCCTCGCGTTCACCCGAACTTGCCCGACCTTGGAAAACCCTTCGGAGCGAGCCGCCCGGCGGCGGCGCGCTCGCCCAGCCATTCGGCCAATTCCTCCCGAGTCCGCGTGAAGGTCCGGCCGGACGAATCCTGCCAGGTCAGGCCTTCTCCGATACCGAAGGTCTTGATGTCCGACAGGCCGCCATCCTTGTAGCGCTGCAGGCGCACACCCTTGCCGCGCGCCATTTCCGGCACCTGCGTCAACGGAAAAACCAGCATCTTGCGGTTCTCGCCCACGACCGCGACATGGTCCCCCGTCATGACGATCGCCCTCTCGGCCTCGTCCGGCGTCTTGACGTTCATCACTTGCTTGCCCTTTCGGGTGTTGGCGACGACATCGTCCTCCGGAACGACGAAGCCGTAGCCCTGATGGCTGGCAAGAAGCAGTTTGCGGCCGGGTTCATGGATGAAGGCGGTGGCGATGTCCTGGTCGTTCTCCATATCGACCATGATCCTGACCGGCTCGCCATGGCCGCGGCCGCCGGGCAGCCGGTCGGCACCGATCGTGTAGAACTTGCCGCCGGTCGTGAACAGAAGCACCTTGTCGGTCGTCATGGCGTGGAGGGCGAGTTTCAGCTTGTCGCCCTCCTTGAAGGACAGGCTGTCGAAATCAGCCAGATGTCCCTTCATCGCCCGCAGCCAGCCCTTCTCCGAAACGATGACGGTGATCGGCTCCTTCTCGATCATGGCGTGCTGGATGTCGGCGAGATCGTGGTCCGGCGCGTCGGCGAAACTGGTGCGCCGCCGGCCGAGCGCGGTGTCGGGGCCGAACTTTTCGCGGATCTTCCCGATTTCCCAAGCGATCGTCTGCCACTGTTTGGCGTCCGAGGCGAGCAACGCCTCGATCTGCTTCTTTTCCTCGGTGAGGGC
>SCRB01000810.1 GCA_004299545.1 Rhizobiaceae bacterium | reverse complement strand
CGAAAGCGACGGGCAAGCTTTCCGTTCCGTTCGAATTGCGCAACGACTTCACCTCGATCGCCATCGACGGCCAACGCCACGCGGGTGCGGTGCGCGTGCTCGACGACAGTTCCAAGCGCCGCCGGGTCGGACTCATCTCGCAGGCGGATGCCGACGAGGCGCAGCCGCTGCTCGCGCCGCTCTACTATATTCGCAAGGCGCTCTCGCCCTATGCCGATCTTATCGAGCCGAAAAGCTCCGATCTCGACAAGGCCGTTCCGGAACTGATCGCCGACAAGCCGGCGCTGATCATCATGGCCGATGTCGGTACGCTTCCCGCCACCGCGCGGCAAAAGCTCATCGACTGGCTGCATAATGGCGGTACGCTGCTTCGTTTCGCCGGCTCGAAGCTTGCAGCAAGCGACAATGACGACGAATTGCTGCCCGTGCGGCTAAGGCTCGGCGAGCGCTCGCTCGGCGGCTCGCTGTCATGGACGACGCCGCAGCCGCTTGCCGAATTCCCCAAGAACGGGCCGTTTTCGGATTTGACCTCGCCGCACGGTGTGACCATCACACGGCAGGTTCTCGCCCAACCGTCGCCCGATCTCCAGGACCACACATGGGCCAATCTCGCCGACGGGACGCCGCTCGTGACCGGCGCGAAACGCGGCAAGGGCACGCTGATCCTGTTCCATATCGCGCCGCAGCCCACATGGTCGAACCTGCCGATCTCCGGCACCTTCGTGGAGATGCTGCGGCGGATCACCCAGCTTTCGCGCAACCAGGGTATGCTGAACGGCGGCGCCAAAGGCGAGCGCGCGGCGCTGCCGCCTTACCGGATGATCGCGGCCGACGGCACGCTCACCTCTCCGCCGCCCGACGCAAAGCCGCTGCAGCCGGGCGCGAGCGCCGTCACGATCGAAAACCCACCCGGCCTTTACGGCACGGCGGACGGCGTCGTGGCGCACAATTTGCTCGCCGGAAATGCCGAACTGCTGCCGATCAAGCAGCCGCAGACGACCCTGCCGGTTACGGAAATGCACTATGCAGCGGACCAGGCGGTGCCTCTCAAGGGGCCGCTTTTCGCGACGGCGCTCATCCTGATGCTGCTCGACACGCTGGCCGTCCTATGGCTCGGCGGCCTTTTCGTGCGCCGGGCCCGGCGCATCGTGGCTGGAGCGGGCACGGCATTGGTGGCGGCAATTCTCTCCGTATCGCTCCTTACGGGCTTTTCCGGGCATGCTTTCGCGGCCGACTGGAAGCCGGGCGACCAGAAGGCGATCGCCGCCGTTTCAAAGACCCGGCTCGCCTATGTCATCACCGGCGAGAAATCGGTGGACGACATCAGCCGAGCCGGCCTTTTCGGCCTGTCGCAATTCCTCACGGAGAAGACGGCACTTGAACCGGGCAAACCGGCAGGCGTCGATATCGCCACGGATGAACTCTCCTTCTACCCCATTCTCTACTGGCCGGTCAGCGCCAGCGCCCCGATGCCGTCGGAGGACGCCATTGCTCGCGTCGATGCCTACATGAAGAACGGCGGGACCGTGCTTTTCGACACGCGCGACCAGCTGGCGAGCGGCCTCAATGGCGTCACGCCGGAGACGGAACGGCTGCGCGATATTCTCTCGCACATGAATGTGCCGCCGCTCGAACCGGTGCCGTCCGATCACGTACTGACCAAATCCTTCTACCTTCTGTCGGAATTTCCCGGCCGTTATGCCGGCGGCCCGCTCTGGGTCGCCGCCTCGCTCGACAGCAAGGCCCGCGCCGACCGGCCCGTCAGGACGGGCGATGGCGTTTCGCCGATCCTCATCACAGGCAACGATTTCGCCGGCGCCTGGGCGATCGACGACAACGGCAACCCGCTTCTGCCGACCGTTCCGGACGATCCAATGCAGCGTGTCTACGCCTTCCGTGCCGGCGTCAACATCGTCATGTACATGCTGACCGGCAACTACAAGGCCGATCAGGTGCATGTGCCGGCCCTGCTTGAAAGGCTGGGGCAGTGAACTGGTCCGTCAGCTTAGAGCCCCTCGTTTCGTGGCAGATATTAGCGGCGATCTTAATCCCGCTTCTGCTGCTCGCGGCGCTTGGCCTGTGGTTGCGCCAGCGCGGCGCGTGGCTTCGGCTGCTGGCCTTTGCCGCGCTGGCGCTCGCCCTTCTCAATCCGGTGCTTCTCGACGAGTTGCGCGACCCGTTGAAAAGCGTCGTGGCGCTGGTGGTCGATCGGAGCCAGAGCCAGGAAATCGGCAATCGCATGAGGGTGACGGATGAGGCGGTCGCCGCGCTGAAAGCCCGGCTCGCCCGTTTCAACCAGTTCGACGTGCGCGTCGTCGAGGCGGGACGCTCCGACAAGGCCGACGAGCGGGCATCGACCCGGCTTTTCACGGCGCTCGACAGCGCGCTTCGCGACGTGCCGCCGTCCCGCATCGGCGGCGCCATCATGGTCACGGATGGCGAGGTCCACGACATCCCCGGCAATGCGAACGCCTTCCCCGCGCCGCTGCAGGCGCTGATCACCGGCTATCAGGGCGAGCGCGACCGCCGCATCCGCTTCGAGAAGGCGCCGCGTTTCGGTATTGTCGGCAAGCCGCTCGACATGACCTATCGCGTGCTCGATACGGCCGGCGGCAGCGGCGCCGTCGATGTCAAGGTCT
>SCRB01000809.1 GCA_004299545.1 Rhizobiaceae bacterium | reverse complement strand
CTCGGCATCTTCCGCGGCCTGTCGGTTGGCACGGGCGGGATCGACATCGTCTACCCGCTGCACGCTGGCCCAACCACGTTCCGCCTCGACCCGAGAGAGGGGCGCGCCAGCCTCGCGCCGCTGATAAAGAGGCTCGATCCTCAGGCCGTCATCGGTATAGGAAACCAGTGCCTTGTCGAAATCGGCCCCTTTGAGCGATTTCGCCACCAGCTTCAGCCAGGCGGCATTTCCGTCTTTCGGAAATTCAGCGTTTTTGATGGCGTCTGAATCCATCCCTCGTCCTCACTGCGCATCCTTTGGCAATTTACGTTGCCCGCCAGCCTGTCGCAATGCACCAATTACCAGCCCTATGCAAATAGCCGGGACGAAGGATGGTTGCCGTGGAACGAATTGCCTCCCCTGCATTGTGACCGGTGGTCCCGATGGCTATAGGGGTTAGTGAGCCAACGAGGACCCGGAGGAACGTTCATGGCCGAGGACCAGAGCATTTTCATCGGCGCAAGCCGCAAGCCCGACGACAGCTATCTCGAGCCCGAAACCCTGCTCCTGCGCTATGGCAACAGACATGGGCTCGTCACCGGCGCCACCGGAACGGGAAAGACCGTCACGCTGCAGATCCTGGCGGAAGGGTTTTCAAAACAGGGTGTTCCGGTGTTCTGCGCCGACATCAAGGGTGATCTCTCCGGCATCGCCATGAAAGGCGAACCGGGCAAGGCGCTGACCGACCGCGCCAAGACGATCAGGCTCGATCCCTATGAAACGGAACAGTTCCCCGTGATCTTCTGGGACCTTTTCGGCGTTGAGGGCCATCCGATCCGTACGACGATTTCGGAGATGGGACCGCTTCTGTTGTCGCGGCTGATGGACCTGTCCGAAGCGCAGGAGGGCGTGATGAACATTGCCTTCAAGATCGCAGACGAGGACGGATTGCTCCTTCTCGACATGAAGGACCTGCAAGCGCTGCTTGCCAACATCGCCGACCGGGCCGACGAGATCAGCGCCAAATACGGCAATGTGACCAAGGCGTCGGTCGGCGCGATCCAGCGTTCGCTGCTCATCCTCGACCAGCAGGGCGGCAGCCATTTCTTCGGCGAGCCGGCGTTGAAGATCACGGATCTGATGCGCACGGCCAAGGACGGCCGCGGCGCGATCAACGTGCTCGCCGCTGACAAGCTGATGATGAATCCGCGGCTCTACGCCACCTTTCTCCTCTGGCTCCTGTCGGAGCTTTTCGAGGAGCTTCCCGAAATCGGCGATCCGGACAAGCCGAAACTGGTCTTCTTCTTCGACGAGGCGCATCTGTTGTTCGATGACGCACCGAAGATCGTCATCGACCGGGTGGAGCAAGTGGTTCGCCTCATCCGCTCCAAGGGCGTCGGCGTTTATTTCGTCACGCAGAATCCGCTCGACGTGCCCGAAACGGTGCTGGCGCAACTCGGTAATCGCGTACAGCATGCGCTGCGCGCCTATTCTCCGCGCGAGCAGAAGGCTGTGAAGGCGGCGGCGGAAACCTTCCGCCCCAATCCTGCTTTCGATTGCGCCAAGATCATCACCCAACTTGGCGTCGGAGAGGCGCTGGTTTCGACATTGGCGGCCAAGGCGGTGCCGTCAGTGGTTCAGCGCACGCTTATCCGCCCGCCTGCTTCCCGCATCGGCCCCGTTACTCCCGCCGAACGACAGAAGGTGATGGCGAAAAGCCCCGTCGCCGGCCAGTACGACAAGACGATCGATCGCGCATCGGCCTTCGAGATGCTCCAGAAAAAGGCCGCTGCCGTGCAACCCGATGCCGGGTCGTCGGGAGGATCTGGATGGAGCCTGCCTGATCTCGGCCTTGGCGGTGGACGGCACTCCGGCCGCCAGACGGTCGCGGAAGCGGCGGTCAAGTCGGTCGTCCGCTCCGTCGGGTCATCGCTCGGCCGCGCATTAGTGCGCGGCATCCTGGGCAGCCTGACCCGGAAATAAGACCGATCTTACAAGCCCGCCGCTTCGGATATGAAATTACCCGGGATGTCGGAAACGGCTTACACCACGAGGATCGGCGACTTGACCGACACGCGGTTGTAGAGGTCGATGACGTCCTGGTTGATCAGCCTGATGCAGCCGGACGACACCGCCTTGCCGATGGACCACCATTCCGGCGAGCCATGCAGCCGGTAAAGCGTATCGACGCCGTTCTGGAAGATATAGAGCGCGCGCGCGCCGAGCGGATTCTTGAGCCCGGGCGCCATGCCGCCATTGGCGGCGCTGTATTTCGCAAGCTCGGGCTGGCGCGCGATCATGTCGTCCGGCGGCGTCCATTTCGGCCATTTCTGCTTCCACTGGATGACACCGCGTCCCGACCAGGCAAAGCCCTGTCGGCCGACGCCGACGCCGTAGCGGATGGCCTGGCCGTCATTCTGGACGACGTAGAGGAAGCGCTCGTCGGGATTGACCACGACCGTTCCGGGCACTTCGCCCGTCGGATCGGCGACCATCTGGCGATAGAAGCGCGGGTCGATCTTCTGGTAGGGGATCGCCGGCAGCACGCGGCCACCATCTTCCATTGAAGCATACATGACGGCTGGGTCGAAAAGGCCGGCATCTTCCCCCACCTCGGGTGGCAGTTCGCTGACATGGGGGACAGGATTGAAGGTGGTGCAAGCCGATACGAGTGCGCCGGCAGCGCCGAGGGAGGCCGCTCTGAGAAGGGTGCGGCGGTTGAACGTTGTGTTGCCTGACATTGACCTGATCTGATTCCGGAAAGGGAGAGGACAGGAGGCGTCCCCGAGACTGTCGGATAGTGAGACCGTCGGATAAACGATGCCGAATGTGGCCGGAAAGTGGAAATCGGATGACAATAACGTGTCCGTAGGCGTGCTGTTGTTTTTGCGCAACGCTTAGCGCACGTCGCCCGAAAGCGTGCGGCGGATTCGGGATAACGACGTGCGTGAAAACAAGGAGATAAAGCGCGACGCCAGAAACCTAACTGTCCACACGGCCTAAGCCGCCGCCAGGCCCTCGAGCGAGGGGAGGATGACCGAAGGCTCGAAATCCCGATATTCATCCGGCTGGGCGGAACGGTTGATCCAGACCGTGCGGAAGCCGAACCGCGTCGCCCCCGCAACGTCCCAGCGGTTGGACGACTGGAAGGAGACCGCGTTCGGATAGAGCCGCCATGTGTTCGTCACCATTTCATAGACCGATTGGTCGGTCTTGAAGCGGCGGATCGCATCGCAGGAAAAAACGGCGTCGAGGACGGGTTCGAGCGCGGCGGACTTGACGGCCGCGGCGAGCATTTCGGGCGAACCGTTGGAGAGGATCGCCACACGCGCCCCGTCGGCCTTGAGCTTCTTCAATACGGACGGGACTTCGGGATAGCAATCGAGTTCCCGGTAAGCGTCGAGAAGGGTGCCGCGCAGCTTCGGATCGGCTGACGGGAATT
>SCRB01000808.1 GCA_004299545.1 Rhizobiaceae bacterium | reverse complement strand
GATCGTTGATGATGTCGGTCGCCTCGCCGATGTCTTCCTTGCGCTTGCGCGTCGCGCTGAATAGCTGCCCCTCGTCGACCATGATGAAAAGCGGCTTGCGGAACTCGTCGGCGCAGTCGAGCAGCACGCGGCCGTATGGAACGAACTCGGTGGCATCTTTCGCCTGCACGATGACAATCGGCTTGTCACGCTTCGTCAGCCGCTCGCGCAAGTCTTCCGGGCTGCTGACGGCGCCCCCGTACATGGACTCCATCTCACTTTCGGGATCGATGAACACACTCACCCAGCCCTGTTCGGATAGTTGCTCCCCAACCAGCATGCCGGCATTCGTCTTGCCACTGCCGCGCGGCGCGACCGCAAGCGCCACTATGCCTGTCGTCGCATACTCCGAAAGATCGATGGCCGGCCCTCCGAGCTTGAGGGTCGCATTGGCCATTTCCGGCCGTCGGATCACTGAGCGCGTCATACCCCGTCCTCCCGGGCGTCGAGAATGATTTCCTTGATGGTCAGCACCTGTTTCGGGTTGAGCGAATAGACAACTGCGAAGTCGTCGATCAGTTGCTCGTCGACGCGGTCCAGCGTTCCGTCCCGCTTCGCTCTTGCCAGCATCTTGCGCAGGCTCGCCCAGTCGTTTCCGGTTTCCGCCGTCGCGCCGCCGCCCAGCTCGGCCTTCAACTGCTCCATCGTGTAGGGGGCTGCGTCCGGTCCGAGGTCGCAGGCAAGACGCTCGTTCAGGATGCCGAGCACCTCTGCTATGGGCAGGTAGCTGCTCATCTTTCGAGCGAGGGACTTTTCCGCCGGGGTGAAATCCCGGGCCGGCGTCTGGCCCGCCGTCGCGTCAGACGTCACGAGCTTGAGAGGTTTTCCGAGTCTGCGCGCTTCCGGACGGCTCTCGCATGATCCGCAGACCTGGAGCTCGAAGTTGTCACCTTCCACCGCATCCAGTGTGCAGCCGCAAAGCCGACAGCGCGTTTGAGCTTGGGCATTCGTCGCCATGTCATTCCCCAAAATGATCTTGCCCAGCCGGGGTGTAGCCACTATCCGCACGTCAGATTGGCTCTGGCAAGCGGTCCGGGGCGTTCACCGAACTACTTCTTGGCAAGAAGTTATGAGGGTAATGTACACCGGCTCGTAGAGAAAACAAGCCTGAAAAAACAACGATTTGGAGGGGGAATGTCGCCGGATCCCCTCACCCCGGACAAGTAATCCGAGGTGGAAGGGACGCAGGATGGATCAGGAGAAGAGACCGAGACTGTCGTCGGTCGAGATCGCCGTGCATTCGGCGACGGCGAGCGCGGCAGCGTCGGTATTCGGCTGGGCAGACGTATCGCAGGACGAATCCCATCCTGAACCGCTGCTGCCGGTGTCGATTGAAGCCGCCTGCTCCGCGACCTGCTCACGAACGCGGTCCTCGGTGATCGACTCGATCATCAGCGTCCGGAAGCTCGTCGGGATATCGGTCATGAAATAGAACCACAAGTCAGAGTCGTCGGTGCTCGACGGCGAGGTCGACGTCAGGCGTGCAGAGGTTGTTGCTCCTGTTGCTCCAGTCGGAGCAACAGGACGGGGGGCACCCCCCGTCGGCGCTGCACTCGCCCGGCCGACCGAAGCGATGTTGCGAATCTGCGCCGCCGCCTCGAGCGGGATCTTGACATTGCCCTTCTTCGCCTTCTGCATCAGGTCCAGAAGATCGATCGCCTTTTCTGCCTGGTGGTTTAGCGCCCCCTTGTCAGCAAGCAGCGAGGCCATCTTGCCGGCGCTTTCCTCGTCCATCGCCTTCAGCTTGCCAAACTGTCTCTGATCCAGATAGCTGGCCAGACGAGTCTGCAGCATCTCGTAATCCCTGTCGTAGGTCTCGCTGTGGAATCCAAGGACCGTCCAGTTGCGCTCAAATACCGCGAGCACGTCACGCGTGAGGAAGGCGGGAATCACATCCTGCAGGGATCGGAGCGTCTTGCCGGAGATCTTGGGCAGCAACGTCTCGACTGTGCTGCTCAGATACGCCTTGCGTTGCTGGTTCAGCTTGGCGATCTCGCCGTCAATACTCTCGATGCGGTGCTGGATCGATTCCAGCGCACGAGATAGTGCCGCCTGGGCGCTGTCGAAATCGGGCTTGTTGTTTTGCGGCATGTGATCTCCGTTACGCGGCGAGCGCGCCGTCTTCCTGACGGCTCGCGAAATAGTTGGCGAAATACTGGACGAGGCCGGACTTATTCAGCCCTGGCGCCCATTCGAGCGGCTTACCCGGCTGAATGAGAAGATCGGTCCACGGATCGAATCCCAGATCCGTGATGTCATGCATGCGCAGGAAGTAGCGGCGGTTCACCGCATCTCCATGCCACAAGTGGCGGATCTGTCCGGGAACGACGCCTAGACTACCCTTCACCAGCCGATGGAACCGATCGCCCCACTGTTTCAGATGCGCGATCTGGCGACGATCGTGCTTCAGCGCATTCTGGATGCAGAAATTGTAGTCGCCGTAGATGGCAGCGCTGACCATTTCATGGCGCATGCCATCTACGGCGAC
>SCRB01000807.1 GCA_004299545.1 Rhizobiaceae bacterium | reverse complement strand
GTGGGTCGAACACCTCTTGACGTCCGTGCCCGGCGGCGAGGTCGGCTTCCTCATCGTCGTCAACATCATCATCTTCTTCCTGGCCTTCTTCCTCGATTTCTTCGAACTCGCCTTCATCATCGTGCCGCTTCTGGCACCGGCTGCGCAAAAGCTCGGCATCGACCTGATCTGGTTCGGCGTCCTGCTGGGCGTCAACATGCAGACGAGCTTCATGCACCCGCCTTTCGGTTTCTCGCTCTTCTATCTGCGTTCCGTCGCGCCCAAGATCCCCTATATCGACAAGGTGACGAAGAAGCGGACGGAGCCCATCACCACGGGTCATATCTATTGGGGCGCGATACCCTTCGTGTTGATTCAGGTCGTGATGATGGGACTTGTGATCGCCTTCCCGCAGATGGTCACGCGCTACAAGACCGAGATTCCGGCAGTCAATGCAGATACGATCAAGATACAACTCCCGCCATTGGGCGGATTAAGCCTGCCACCGCTTGGCGGGCAAGGCGGCGGCGCGTCGGGACTTGGCGGTGCGCTGCCTACTCTGAACGGGCCGCCCCCGGGACTGGGCGGCCAGCAGCCGGCCCCCGCTCCGACACCCGATCTCAGCCAGCCGCCGAAGATCCAGTGATGTCGGCGGTGCCGCAATAGTTAGCGGCACGATCCGGCACAAACAGAAAACGCCCGGAGCTTTCGGCCCCGGGCGCCACTGAAACAGCGGAACAGGCGTCAGAGCTTGCCGGCGCGCTGCTGGATCATCATGAAGGTATCGAAATTGTATTCCGCGATCTGCGTCCACAGATAGTAATCCTTGCGGAACGCCTTGATCGATTCCCACACCTTCTTGAACTGGGGATTAGACGCCTCCATCTCAGCATAGGTCTCGTTGGCCGCGTTGAAGCAGGCTTCGAGGATCGGCTGACTGAAGGGGCGCAGCTTCGCACCTTCGGCGACGATCTTCTTCAGCGCCGGCGGATTGACCCAGTCATACTTCTGCAGCATGCCGCAATCCGACGCGCGGGCCGCCGTCTGGAAGAGCGACTGATAGCTCTTCGGCAGGCTCTCCCACTTCTCCTTGTTGACCATGTAATGGACCGTCGGGCCGCCTTCCCACCACCCGGGGTAGTAGTAATAGGGCGCCACCTTGACGAAGCCGAGTTTCTCGTCGTCGTAGGGACCGACGAATTCGCAGGCGTCCAACGTGCCCTTCTCGAGCGCCGGATAGATGTCGCCGCCGGCGATTTGCTGCGGCACGACGCCGAGGCGCTCCAGGACCTTGCCGGCAAAGCCGCCGACGCGGAACTTGAGGCCCTTCAGATCCTCGACCGTGTTGATCTCCTTGCGGAAGAAACCGCCCATCTGCGTGCCGGTGTTGCCGCCGGGATACGCCACCAGTTTCTTGTCGGAGAGGAACTCGTTGAAGAGCTCGTTGCCGCCGCCGAAATACTGCCAGGCCATGCGCCCGCGGGCGTTAAGCGCGAACGGCACATCGGCGAAGAGCGCCCAGGTCGGGTCCTTGCCCAAATAATAATATGCGACGGTATGCGCCACCTCGACGGTTCCAGCCGCCGCGGCATCCATCGCCTGCAGGCCCGGAACGATTTCTCCCGACGCGAAGGACTGCATGGTGAAATTTCCGTCTGTCGCCTCGGACAGATATTTCCCCATCGTCACCGAGGCGCCGAAAAGCGTATCGAGCGATTTCGGAAAGGACGAGGTGCAGCGCCAGGTGATTTTCGGGTTCGACTGGGCGATGGCAGGGGCAGCGAGAGCACTCGCGGCGGCCACGCCCGCACCGGCGGCGCCAGCCTTCTTGAAGAATGAACGACGATCCATGAATTCCCTCCGTTTGATGACGGACGCGCCCCCTTTTGATAGCGAACTCATCGCGCGCCCCGGTGGATCAACGCTTAGCGTCCAAAGCCACTCATCGCAACAAGCAATGTGGTGTTATGGTGCCTGCGCGGTAAGCTTGGCCCCTCGCGTTGGAAAGAGACGCAAACCATATTATGAAGGGGCGGCCAATCGCCCCGCAAAGAGTTTCACATGGACCAGCCGCTCGTCGCCGTCTCGACAGACAGAAACAAATTCGACCGCTACACCTGGCACGCGACGCCGGAGCAATATCTCCAAGCCGCGATCCGGACGGCAGGCGTTTTCCCGCTCCTGGTGCCTTCCCTAGGCGAGGAACTCGATCTCGATGCACTTCTCGGAGCGGTTGACGGCGTGATGATCACCGGATCGAAATCCAACGTCCACCCTTCGCACTATGGCGGCGATGCCAGCGAGGCGAACGGGCCTTACGATCCCGACCGGGACGCGACGACCCTGCCGCTGATCCGCAAGGCGATAGCCGCCGGGGTGCCTCTTCTCGCCATTTGCCGCGGCATTCAGGAATTGAACGTCGCGCTTGGGGGAACGCTGGCGACCGAGATCCAGGAGCGCGAAGGGATCATGGACCACCGAGCACCCGTCAGCGAAGAGCAGGACGAACGCTTCGCCATCCGGCAAACGGTAACGGTCAAGCCGGGAAGTTGCCTATCCGGCGTCCTTGGAGCCG
>SCRB01000806.1 GCA_004299545.1 Rhizobiaceae bacterium | reverse complement strand
ACCCACACCACCCCCGCCTCGCGCAGCTTGGCCAGATGATAGCTCAGGTTGGTCTTGGAGCCGAGATCGCAGAATTGCCCGCAGGTCATGTTCGCTCCCTCATTGCGCGCCAGAGTGCCAACGATGGCCAGGCGCGTCTCGTCGCCAAGCGCGGCGAGGACATTCGCCAGGGTGATCTGTTCGGGATTCGGATGCTGCAAGCCCATTTCTTGAAAATAAAGGCAATTCCCTGCCGTTTCAATGGCTCCCGGCCGTACTGACACAGGGCTGTCAGGAGGACGCGGCTATATTTGGCCTCTGGTAATTGACACAAGCGCTTCTTAAGTTCAATTGTTCAATATATATTGAATTTAAGGATCTCTCATGGACAAGCGACTCTATTGGCTGGCGCTCGGTTCCTTCACCATCTCCACAGAAGGTTTCGTCGTTTCCAGCCTCCTTCCGGAGATCGCGGCAGATGCTCACATTTCCGTGGCTCTTGCCGGCTCCCTCATCACCGCCTTTGCGCTGGCCTACGCGATCGGCACGCCCATCCTGACGACGCTGACCGGCGAATGGGACCGGCGCAAGGTCATCCTGGCGACATTGGCTCTCTTCATCGCGGGTAATCTGACCGCCGCCTTCTCTTCTTCCTTTACCATCCTCATCATGGCACGCATCCTCATGGCGCTTGCGGCGGGACTCTTTGCCGCAACCGCGCAGGCGACGGCGATCGCACTCGTCGACACACACCATCATGCTCGCGCCATTGCCGTCGTCGTCGGCGGAACGACGGTGGCGGTTGCTCTTGGTGCACCGCTCGGCGCATTGATCGGCACGGCGGTCGGATGGCGCGGAACCTTCCTCGCCATCGCCCTTCTGGCGGCGGTCGCCGGCCTGGTTCTCGCATGGCGGTTGCCGCGCGGACTGGCCGGATCGCGGTTGCCGCTAGCGGCGCGCCTTGCGGCGGTGACCCGTCCCGGCGTGCCGACGATGCTGGTGGCGACCTTCCTTGCGCTGACGGGTGCCTTCACCGTCTTCTCCTATATCGCGCCACTTGCCATCCGGGCCGGCGGCCTTACCGAACTGGCGCTGCCGGGAATGCTTCTGGCCTTCGGCATCGGCGCGGTGATCGGCAATATCGCTGGCGGCCAGGCAGCCGACCGTTTCGGCGCGACGACAACGGTGTGCTGGTCGCTCGGGCTCGGAGCCGCTGCATTGGCCGCCTTGTCTGCCATTCCCGCATTCCTGCCGCGTGAAATGGCCGGCCCCGCCCTGATCGCGATGATGATTCCCTGGGGCATCATCGGCTGGGCCTTCCCCCCGGCGCAGTCAAGCCGCCTCGTCGACCTCGCCCCCGACGCTCCCGCACTCGTGCTGTCCCTTAACGTCTCGGCTCTTTATTTCGGCGTGGCGTTCGGTTCGGTGGTCGGCGGCGCCGTGCTCGATTTCGGCGTTGCCGCGGATCTCGGCTGGGTCGGCGCGCTCTTTCCTCTGGCGGGCCTCGCCGTCACCCTCATCGCGGGTTCCAG
>SCRB01000805.1 GCA_004299545.1 Rhizobiaceae bacterium | reverse complement strand
ATACGTTTTCGTCATGCGTCGTATTCCGCGCTCCCGCGACGGTAAGCATGATCCGCAGCGGGCTTCCCTTTGTCCATCCGAGATACAGGACGATTTCTGCCGGAGGTGACCACCGAGCGCCGAAGAAGCGTTTCGATATCGGCATTTTCCAGCACGGACACGCCGTTCCGGCTCAATCGGGAGAGATACGGCAGCAGCACCACCGCGACCCCACTCCGACGTGCAACACGGACGAGTTCGGGGAAATTCGCAAAGGCCTTGTCGGCATCCGGGCCAAAAACCACGAGATCGAGTTTTTCAGCGGCCGCCGCATATTCCCGCAGGGTCAACAACGCATCCGCGCGCACGCCGACGACAGGGACGCCCTCTAAATCGCTACCGAGACTGGCCGAACGATCGCCGGCGATGATGCCGAGCATCTGCGTTTCTCCATCTGGAAGCGCTTTCACGTGGGCGACGATCGCAGCGGCTTCGTCCAGTGAGCCAAGAAAGAGCACCCGCTTCCCGGCCGCGGCTATATCTGCACTCCCGATGGCCCGCCCGGGTCTGTCCGGAAGGTAGCGGCAAACCAGCCTCGCCAGGCAAACAAGAGTGAACGCCAGAAGGAAAAACGCGATGAACTGGCGCTCGTTCAGCCCTGTTATCGGTATGAATGGCCGGGCAAGAAGCCTGATGCCGTAAAGGCAAAACGACAGCGCCGCGCAATTCCTGAAAATGAAATAGAAATCATGCGCCGAGGCGATACGCGACGCCCTGGTATAAAGGTTGCCGTAGCGGAAAAGCGCATGGCTCAACAGCCCGATCAGGAACCAGATGCCGATGCTGGTGCCAGCCAATGGTTTGAAAGAGAACACCGCATTGGAAAGAAGCAGGCTGAGGGGGACCGACAGCATTACCATCAGCACATCTGTCAGCATGACCTCCGCATGCCGCGGATGCAACTGGGGGCCGGATGGCGCCTTGATGATCGAACGCATCGCGGTTGTCGAATCCTCGCAGCCGAAGCGCTTCCCAGTGGACTGTTCTTCCCTCGCAATCATAAAGACCGGCCTGCAATCTTCCCGTTCGAAGCGCTCTCCTGCCTACCCGCCGACTTCACCGGACTTGGCGTGACGGAACTTTTTGGCGAAATTGCAGCTTTTCTCCGGCAACCGTATTGCCCTCTCGACAAGAGGCTGGCGAGGAGCCGTCCGTGGCGATTCCGCGTCATCGGTCAGGCTGCCCGATAAAACCCGTCGAGCCCCGGGGCGGTCTCGGCCTCGACAATCCCGCGGGAGACGAGGTCCTCGATATGGGCGAGAACCGACAAGCCGGCCGCCCCATGGAGCCGAGGATCCGTGTCCCGGTAGATGGCGCGAACGATAACGGGGATGGACCGGTCGCCAGCGACAATCCGCTCCAGGATCGCGCGCTCGCGCATTTTGCGGTGCGCTTTCAGGCCGCGGAGGAACGGTTTCGGTGCGGTTACCGGACCGCCATGGCCCGGATAGAAGATGCGATCGTCGCGTTCGAGCAGTTTATCGAGCGAAGCCATGTAATCCTTCATCGATCCGTCGGGCGGGGCAACAACCGTGGTCGACCACGCCATGACATGATCGGCGGAGAAAAGGAGGCCGGTACCTTCAAGGGCGAAGGCCAGATGATTGGCCGTATGCCCGGGCGTGTGAACCGCCCGCAGCGCCCAGCCATCGCCTTCCACCCGTTCCCCGTCGGCCAGGACAAGGTCGGGCCGGAAATCGGTATCGCCGCCGCTGTCGAGCGGTGTCGCCTCGCCTTCCAGGCGCAGGCGCGCGGGACGGTGTGGGCCTTCTGCGACCAATGGTGCCCCGGTCAGTTCCTTCAGCCTTGCGGAGAGCGGCGAATGATCACGGTGCGTATGACTGACGAGGATATGGCTGACCGGCCGCCCGGCGATCGCTTTCATCAGCGCGCCGAGGTGGTTCTCGTCCTCCGGGCCGGGATCGATGACGGCCAGCACGTCCCTGCCGACGATATAACTGTTCGTGCCCGCAAAGGTAAAAGGGCCCGGATTGTCAGCCGTTACACGATACACGTCGGATGCGATTTGCACGGCTTCACCGTAACGGGGCTCGAATGTCCTGTCGAATTCCAACAGATATCCTTCCTCTCGGGCCAGCATTACAAAACCGGCACGGCTATGATCTGCCGTAACGGTCCTCGAAGCGGACGATATCGTCCTCGCCCAGATACGATCCCGACTGCACCTCGATGAGTTCCAGCGGAATCTTGCCCGGATTCTCGAGCGCGTGGATTTCGCCGAGCGGGATATAAGTCGACTGGTCCTCGCCCAGCATGAGGGTCTGGTCGCCCTTATAGACCTTGGCCGTCCCCCGCACCACGACCCAGTGCTCGGCCCTGTGATGGTGCATCTGCACCGACAATTTGGCGCCGGGCTTGACCGTAATCCGCTTGACCTGGTCGCGTTTGCCGAAATCGATGGAATCGTAATGACCCCAGGGACGATAGACCTGACGATGATTGAGGTGTTCCTGGCGGTTGCTCCGGCGGATCGTCTCGACGATTTCCTTCACTTCCTGGATGCGGTCCTTGTGACCGACAAGGACGGCGTCCTTGGTCTCGATGACGACAAGATCCTCGACACCGACGAGAGCGACCAGCCGGCTTTCCGAGCGCGCGAGGTTGTTTCGCGATCCGGTCTGGATGACATCGCCCTTGAAGGCATTGCCGTCGCCGTCCCGATCGGCAACGCCCCAAAGCGCCGACCAGGAGCCGATGTCGCTCCACGCGGCGTCGAGGGGAACGACCGCCGCCCCGTCCGTCTTCTCCATGATCGCGTAGTCGATCGAATCCGAAGGACATGCGGCGAACGCGTCGGCATCCACACGCACGAAATCCTGGTCGAAGCGCGCGGCCGCCGCCGCCTTCTGACAGGCGGCGAAGATTTCCGGCGCGCGGCGCTCCAGTTCCTCGAGATACCGGGAAGCGCGAAACAGAAACATGCCGCTGTTCCAGTAATAGCCGCCATTTGCCAGGAACGACTGCGCCTTTGCACGGCTCGGCTTTTCCTCGAAACGCTCGACCGCGAAGCCTTCCGCTCCCATCGCCGCGCCGCGCCTGATATAGCCGTACCCTGTCTCGGGCTTGTCGGGGACGATGCCGAACGTCACCAGCTTTCCGGATTCGGCAAGGGCTTCCGCCTTTTTGACAGCGGCCTGAAACGCTCCGACATCGCGGATCAGGTGATCGGCGGCGAGGACGAGAAGAAGAGGGTCTTCCTGATCCCTGGTAGCGAAGAAGGCCGCAAGCGCGATCGTGGGAGCCGTGTTGCGGCTGACGGGTTCGAGCAGGATGCGCGGATGGTCAAGGCCGATCTCACGCATCTGCTCGGCAGCAAGGAAACGATGCTCCTCATTGCAGATCACCAGCGGCGAGGCCACGCCGAGACCGTTCAGCCTGAGGACGGTTTCCTGCAGCATGGTGTGTTCGCCGACGAGGGCATGGAACTGCTTCGGATAAAGATGCCGCGACAAAGGCCAGAGTCGGGTCCCCGACCCCCCCGCCATGATAATGGGTAAGAGCATGCCCGCTCTCCTGTTCGTCGCCGTTGCCTCAGCCCATACCCTACTACAACTCGCCCCTTCAAGTGCGCCATAAGACGAGATGGAGACTGAAACGGCGTATAAGGGTTAACCCGTTCCCGGGCGTTGGGGCGACTGGAAAGAAAATGGCTGGGAAATCCACATGAGCATGAGGCGGTCAAGGCCGTCTACATTAGGGTCCTGACCCTAATATCCCTGTCAAAATCCCCTTGGATCAGGTTGCGCCTGCCGTCCCACTTTATATAAAAATGTCTATCCGTTGAGGCGGGGGTCTCGCGGGAAACTCCGAATGTTCAAAAAGATCCTTGCTGTCGGTCTGATCCTCCTGCCGATGGCCGATACCGCTTCCGCCCAGTCGGAAGCCGAAATGAAAGCGTGTGTGGATCGTTCGGGCGGTGTTTCGACCGAGATGCTGAAATGCGGCAAGATTGAAATCGACAGGTGGGACAAACGGCTCAATGCAGCCTATCAAGCGCTCATGCACCGCGGCAGTCGCGCGGAGCGGGCCACATTGCAGCATGAGCAGCGCGCTTGGCTCGGCCATCATCTCAAAGAAACGCGCAGGCTCGCGGACGATCCCAATAACGGCTCATTGGCCTTTATCGTTTCTCAAAACTTCGAACTCACCGATATCAGCCAGCGCACGCTGGAACTGGAAAAGCGCGTCAAGCAAGAGCACTGAACGGTCTTCGGTTTAGAAAGCGGCAGCGAACGGTGAACTGAGGTAGCCGAGGATCGCCACCAGAAGCGGCATGGCCGCGATGAAGGGCGCATAGTTCCGTCCCCGTCGCATCGAGCGAATGGAGAAGAACACGCAAAGGCCAGTGACGACAATCGGAGCGGCCATGATCGCGAGACCGAGCACCAGATCCTGCGGCCGGTCATATGCCGGTCCGAGCAGACCCCACGCGCCGATATAGAGCGCGATCGGGGCGACGAGGACCGCGGCGATGATCGAAAGCGTGTTGAGGACGACAACGGCTTGGCGCATGGGGCTCCGCGCAGAAGGAGGAAACAGTTCCAATGGGCTTTTTTGGCAGATTGTTCGGAAGATATCGACCCAAACCGGGCGTTGCCCCCGTTCCTGTGGAAAAGCTGAAAGCCGATCTGTTGGCGCTCAACCGCCCGACTGCCCCCTTCATCATTCGAGAATGCACTGCCAATGATCCGGAAAATGCCGACCTCGTGGCCGAATGGCGTATGCGCGAGCCGAACTGGTATGCGGCCTTCGGGTCAGCCAATCTGTCAAAAAGCTTCCAGGTCTTCATGCGCCTTCTCCCAGACCTGCATGAAGTTCAGAGCATCGACTGGACATGGAACGTCACGTGGTCGGGAGGAATCCCTTCATTCAGCTACCAGAAAAAGGGCCAGCGCGGACTGAATTGGGATTACGTCTTCGGTATCCGCCCCTTTTACGAAACGACGCCGAGCGGGGAGCGTATCGCTTACCGCTTCTCCAGTTCGGAACTGAAGAAGCCGCTGCACGAGACGGTCACGAACAATGGCTGGTCATGGCGAAGCAGAATGGCCAGCCGGCTTCCGAGGGGAAGCCATGCCGAGCAGCTGCGCGTCGAGCCCCAATGGGACAGGCGGCGCAAATGGGTATCGCTCGGCGCGGCATTCTTTGTTTTCTGCGCCGTTTTCAGCATTCTATCGTCAGTCGACACGATCCTGAAGGCAGCCTCGCCCGTATTCGCTGTCCATCCGTTTCTTTCCGTTTTGCCAGCCCTGATCTCGATCGTCGTTGCTGCCCTCATTGCGTGGCTGGTCGCGGCTCGTCTCCGGCGTGAATAAAGTATCGCCTGACCTGCAAGAGGCCCGCCCTGAATAGACCTCGGACATCGCCTGGACCGGTCAGCTGGTGTTGCTCGCGCTCTTTCTTCAACTGGTGATCGGCGGTTTCGGGTGGGTGCTGGCGTAAAGCGCCCTTCCCGACTCACCATAAATCGCCCTCTCGCTAGGGCACCTAAAAGACTGACCTGGAATGCCTTACGCCGAAAGATCAATTTTCTTTCAACTAATTGATTTCATCATTCTTTTTTCTCATGGCTGGGGCGGCAGGATTCGAACCTGCGAATGACGGTACCAAAAACCGTTGCCTTACCGCTTGGCTACGCCCCATCGGCCAATCAATGCTGAGCGGCTGCCTTATAGAGACGAGATCGGCAAAGCACAATCGCTCAGAAGCGATTCAATATAGAGAGCAGGAGATGGAGCGGGGCCTGGAGCGGGGCTTCCAGCGACCGCAGAGCCGGCCCAATTCCTGTCCCCGCGACGAAAACCCTTCATCGGGCCTCGGATGCCATGGCAACGTCGAGGCGGGCCAGGAAGCCGCGGATCCGGGCGGCGTTGGACCCCAGGTCGAAGCGGCCATAGCGCGAGGCGGAACGCATGTCGACATAGGTCGAATCGCCCTCGTCGCGCAGCCTGACAACCACGTCGGAGGGAAACGGCAGAAAGGGCGTCGAGGCCACCGCCTCGATTTCATACTCGATCTGGTCTTCACCGAGAGGCGGGCCTTCGCTTATCCGCCAGCCCTCGGCCTTCATGGTCTGCCGGGCGACATCGGCCACATGGTCGATAGATGCGCCATAACGGCGGCCGCTGACGTCCGGGAAGGCGGAACGCTGCAAGTCCGCCTCTTTGGGCGCGATCGGACGGATCGGGTTCATTGCGCCCGTCCGCGGCGATGCCCCCACGAAGACAGGCGGATCGTCCAGGTCGGTCGAAACATCGCTGATCGGCGGCTCGATCAGGAAAAACACGCCGGCAACGGCGAAAGGCGAAAGAACGGTTAGGGAAAAGAGGATTGCAACCGCAACGTTGCCGCCGCCCCTGTCGCCGAAACGCCAGACGCGCCTCCATCCCCACGCAACGGCGAAAAGCGCCACCAGCGCCAGCAAAAGAATGAGGCCGAGCAGGATGACGAATTCCGGCACGTCCATCAGCCTGCGATGCAGGCCGAAGGCGGACAATCCGAAAAGCACGAAGGAGAAAACGGCAAGCCGGCGCGCGAACATCGCCGCACGCGAACTGCGCTCGTCAAGGAGAGCGGCCATTAGCCCGACTCGACATGGGATCGTCCTGCCGCTCGCGCGCACCTGTCAGGACAATCGCCGCTCATCGCCTCAGGAAGACTCCTCCCCGGTCGGAAACCGGTAATCGCGGAAGCGGTCGCGAAGCGTGGTCTTCTGGATCTTCCCCGTCGCGGTGTGGGGGATTTCCGCAACGAAGGCGACATCGTCCGGCATCCACCATTTCGCTACCCTGCCGCGCATGAAATCCAATATGTCATCCTTCGAAGGCTCGTGCCCCTCTTTCCTGACGACAACGAGAAGAGGCCTTTCGTCCCATTTTGGATGCTTCACACCGATGACGGCGGCCTCGGCGATATCGGGATGCCCGACGGCGAGGTTTTCGAGGTCGATGGTCGATATCCATTCGCCACCGGACTTGATCACGTCCTTGGCGCGGTCGGTGATCTGCATGTAGCCGCTGGCGTCCATGTGGGCGACGTCGCCGGTATCGAACCAGCCTTCCTCGTCGAAGAGCTCCTGGCCGGCGCCCCCGTAATAGGCTCCGGCGACGGCCGGGCCGCGGACTTTCAGGCGCCCGAAGGTCTTGCCGTCCCAGGGCAGTTCGCGATTTTCGTCGTCCGTCACCTTCATCTCGACGCCAAAAGGCGGGAAGCCCTGCTTCGCCTTGATATCGAGCAGCGCCTCGCCTTCAAGCGCCACATATTCCGGCTTCATGCGGCAGAGCGAACCGAGCGGGGACATCTCCGTCATCCCCCAGGCATGGATGACCTCGACACCGTAATTCTTCTCGAATTTCTCCGTCATGGCGCGTGGACAGGCGGAACCGCCGATGACGACGCGATTGAGGTTGGGAAGTTTCTTGCCGGTCTCCTCCAGA
>SCRB01000804.1 GCA_004299545.1 Rhizobiaceae bacterium | reverse complement strand
GTTCAACAAAATCTTCTCGGCTCTGGCGGCCAAAGGTGGCAAGCCGGACCAGATCATGATCGACGCCACCCACCTCAAAGCGCACTGCACGGCGGCCAGCCTACTCAAAAAAGGGCTGTTCCCCGACGTATAGGGCGAACCAGGGGGCGGCCTGAACTCGAAGCTCCATGCCGTCTGCGATGGCAAGGGACGACCGCTGGTCATGCTGCTCAGCGAAGGGCAGATGAGCGACTATAAAGGCGCGGCGCTGATGATTGATGCCTTGCCCAAGGCCAAGGCGCTCCTGGCGGATCGAGGCTATGATGCCGACTGGTTCCGCGCCGCCTTGGCCGAGCGCGGTATTACCGCCTGTATCCCGTCAAAGGCCAATCGAAAGCTACCCATCCCCCACGACACTGCGCTCTACCGCCAGCGTCACAAGATTGAGAACATGTTTGGCAAACTCAAGGACTGGCGCCGCATCCACATGCGTTCGCATTCTTCGGGGCCGTGCCACAATCAATCGTCTACGACAACGATCGCTGCCTAGTGGCGAAGATCCTGGCTGACGGTACGCGCAAGCGGGCGACGCGGTTCAGCGGGTTTCTGTCCCACTACTTGGTCCGGGACTGCTACGGCCGTCCGGGGAAAGGCAATGACAAGGGGAACGTCGAAGGCCGTCCGGGTCAGAGGCTATGTCGATGGGGTGGTGATCGGCTGGCGTGGCGAGATTATCGCCCGCCATCCCCGCAGTTGGGAACGGGAAGACGTCGTCTTCGATCCCGTTCATTACCTGTCGCTGATCGAGCAGAAGATCAATGCTCTGGATCAGGCCACCCCTCTTCAGGGATGGGAATTGCCCGAGGAGTTCGCCACGCTGCGCCGGCTGATGGAAGGCCGCATGGCAAAGCATGGCCGGCGAGAATACGTGCAGGTTCTTCGCCTGCTGGAAAGCTTCGAGCTCGCCGATCTGCACGCGGCCGTGAAGCAGGCTCTCCAATTTGGTGCGATCGGCTTCGACGCCGTCAAGCATCTTCTCCTGTGTCGGGTGGAGCGCCGGCCGCCGCGACTGGACCTGTCCATCTACCCATATTTGCCGAGGGCGACGGTCGAGACGACCTCGGCGAAGGCGTACATGCGACTTCTGTCCACGAATGCGGGAGAAGCGGCATGAGCGCCGAGGCCCCAGATACGCCCGCTGGGATCCCGCTTTCCCACTATCTCAAAACCCTCAAGCTTACGACCTTCCTGCGCGAGTATCAGAAGCTGGCCCATCAATGCACCACCGAAGGCGTCGGCGTGAAGCAGTTTGTGCCGTCGGACCACCTGATCAAAGTCATTGCCCGCTCGATGCGACACACCTGCCGCCGACGCTCTTCAGTTTCTCGACGCGGGGAACCGACTCACGCGTGCTTAAACCAAAAGGATGTCTATGCGTTTCGGATTCCATGGGCGAGAACACTGGGGAAAATAGCATAACGTTCGTCAATGGCCATAGCCTGCGGCGCCATGGAGAAGAGCCTCCTCAAATATATCTGGATACACACCAAAGGCCTTCAGGTATGGATCTTTGTTGTCATCCTCATATCCATGCCGCTCTATTTCTATTCGCTCGATCTGCCGAAGCAGATCGTCAATTTCCCTATCCAGGGAAAGG
The DNA here is from genome assembly GCA_004299545.1 of Rhizobiaceae bacterium. GTDB lineage: Bacteria > Pseudomonadota > Alphaproteobacteria > Rhizobiales > Rhizobiaceae > Mesorhizobium_L. Next base: position 1,125 of record SCRB01000804.1, on the reverse strand, counting down.
GCTTTAAGAGCCCTTCCGACACGCACATATTTCTACGTATCGCGCTTCCTTTTTCTGAAACCTTGACAGGGAATCCTGCCATTCTTTTTCCAGGTTTCGAACTGGGGCGCCTGCCACTCCTCCTGGCACTCTGTTTTATCTATACGGCGCTCCTCGTCCTGAACGGCTGGTTCAAGCTCTATATCAACACCTATAAGGGAATCACCGGCGAGCGCGTCCTGCGCCGCCTCCGCTACGAGATGATGGATCGCGTGCTGCGATTCCCGGTTTTCCATGCAAGGCAGGCGAAGCCTTCCGAAATAGCCGGCATTATCAAGGACGAGGTCGACCCGCTTTCGGACTTCATCGGCGATTCCTACTCCGCACCGCTGTTTCTCGCCGGGCAGGCGATCACCGCGCTGATCTTCCTCTTCATGCAGAGCTTCTTTTTCGGATTCCTGACGCTTGCCGTCATCGGCATCCAGGTCTGGATCGTTCCGCGTCTACGGCGCCGCCTACTCGAACTGGGCCGGGAACGGCAGATGACCGCGCGCGAAATGGCCGGGCGGATCGGCGAGGTTTTGCAAGGCATCGACGACGTTCACCTGAACGACACTTCGAACTTCGTTCGCGCGGATTTTTCCCAACGCCTCGGCACGATTTTCTTCATCCGCCTCGAACTCTTCAAGCGCAAGTTCGCAGTCAAGTTCCTGAACAATCTGCTGATGCAGTTGCTGTCGGTCCTCTTTTACCTGATCGGCGGGTATTTCGTGATCACGGGGAGGCTCGACCTGGGCGGGCTGGTGGCGTCGATTGCCGCCTATAAGGATCTGCCGACGCCCGTCAAAGGGCTGATCGACTGGGATCAGCAGCGCCTGATGGCGCAAATCCGCTACGCCCATGCGATAGAGGAGTTCAGCCGCGACGATTTGATGCCGGCGCATTTGCAGGCTGTTGGCGTCGACGCCAAGCGGATCGAGAACGGCTTCGAATTCCACAATATCGCCTGTCAGGAGCCGGGCACCGCGGCGCATCTGGAAAGCGTCACTATCCGCATTGGCGCCGGAGAGCGGGTGGCTCTCCTGGCCGAACCGACCGAGGGTGGCTCGATGCTGCTTGAGATCGCCGCCCGTCTCGCAAGCCCGG
>SCRB01000803.1 GCA_004299545.1 Rhizobiaceae bacterium | reverse complement strand
CCGACGTGGACGCGATGTTCGCCGACTTCGTACCGGCCCAGGTCACCTGCCTGCCGCAGTACACCGACCTGCTGCCCGGCGTGGCCGAAGTGACCCAGCGGCTGCAGAAGGCCGGCATCAAGATCGGTGCCACCACCGGCTTTACCCGCTCGATGGTGGACGTGCTGCTGGAGGCCGCCCGCAAGCAGGGCTTCAACCCTGACGCCACCGTGGCCGGCGACGAGGTGATCCACGGCGCCCGTCCCAATCCGCACATGGTCTACAAGAACCTCGATCTGCTGGGTATCCACACCATCCAGTCGGTGGTCAAGGTCGACGACACCGTCTCTGGCGTCGGAGAGGCGCTGAACGCCGGCTGCTGGGGCATCGGCGTGTCGCGCTACTCGAACTACATGGACATGGACACCCCCGACGCGGACAAGGCGATGTCGACCGAGGAGATTGCCTACCGCCACGAGCACTCCAAGGATCTGCTGCGCCGCGCCGGGGCGCATTACGTCCTCGACAGCATCGCCGACATCGAGCCGGTGATCGAGGATATCAACGCCCGCCTTGCGCGCGGCGAGAAGCCGTGAACCGGCCCGTTCCGGCCGAGAAGGGGGCGAAAGCAGCGCCGGAACGGGCGGATCGAGCAGGATTTTTCTTCCATCCGTCACCGCAACCGAACCAAGACTCCCACGCCTAGGCCAGCAAATGCCAGCACATGCTCCCTTTCCCACCCAGGCCCATGTCGTCGTCATCGGCGGCGGCGTGATCGGGTGCTCGGTCGCCTACCATCTGACCAGGCTTGGGTGGTCGGACGTGGTGCTGCTGGAACAGGGGCAACTCAGCGGCGGCACAACATGGCATGCGGCGGGATTGGTGGGCCAATTGCGCAGTCAGTCCAGCATGACAGCGCTGGTACGCTATTCGACCGAGCTCTATGCCCGCCTGGGAGCAGAAACCGGGCTTGCTACCGGCTGGAGGAATTGCGGTTCGCTCAGCGTCGCGCGGACGAAAGACCGCATGACGCAATTGAAGCGCACCGCGGCCTCCGCGCGGGCGCAGGGTGTGGCTGTCGAGGTCATCTCACCGAAGGAGGCCGGCGATCTCTGGCCAGTGATGGCGACAGACGATCTCGTCGGCGCGGTGTGGCTGCCGGGCGACGGCAAGGCGAACCCCACCGATCTGACGCAGTCCCTTGCCAAAGGTGCCCGCATGGGCGGTGCAACGATCATCGAGCGGGTGCGCGTGACCGGCATCACGACGAAGGACGGTGCGGTGACCGGCGTCACTACCGACCAGGGCGACATCGCCGCCGGTATCGTCGTCAACTGCGCCGGGCAATGGGCGCGCAAGGTCGGCAAGATGTGCGGGGTCGCCGTGCCGCTACACTCCGCCGAGCATATGTATATCGTCACCGGCAGGATCGATGGCGTGCACCCCGACCTGCCGGTGATGCGCGATCCCGACGGCTATATCTATTTCAAGGAGGAAGTCGGCGGCCTGGTGATGGGGGGCTTCGAGCCGCAGGCCAAACCCTGGGGGATGGACGGCATTCCCGACGATTTCGAGTTCGCGCTCTTGCCCGACGATTGGGATCAGTTCGAGATACTGATGCGGAACGCTCTGGTGCGTGTGCCGCAGCTCGAACAGGCCGAGGTCAAGAAATTCTACAACGGCCCGGAAAGCTTTACGCCCGACAATAATTTCATTCTGGGCGAGGCGCCTGAACTGAGGAACTTCTTCGTCGGCGCGGGCTTCAATTCGATGGGCATCGCCAGCGCCGGCGGTGCCGGCCGTGCGCTGGCCGAGTGGATCGTCAACGGCCAGCCCACCATGGACCTGTGGCCGGTCGATATCCGCCGCTTCGCCTCCTTCAACAACAACCAGCGCTGGCTGCACGACCGCGTCAAGGAAACGCTCGGTCTGCATTACGCCACGCCCTGGCCGAACCGTGAGCTCGATCTCGGACGGCCGCTGCGACGCTCGCCGCTTTATGACCGGCTCCTCGCCAAGGGCGCATGTTTCGGCTCGAAAATGGGTTGGGAGCGTGCCAACTGGTTCGCCATGGATGGCGAAGGCCCGGAGACGGCGTACGGGTTCGGTCGGCAAAACTGGCACGATACGGTCGGCCGCGAGATGAAGGCGACGCGCGAGGCTGCCGCGATCTTCGACCAGACCTCTTTCGCCAAGCTCCTGCTGCAGGGCCGCGACGCCTGCGCCGTCCTCAACCGGCTGTGCGGCGCCCAGATCGGCGTGCCCATCGGACGCAGCGTCTATACCGGCATGTTCAACGAGCGCGGCGGCTATGAAAGCGACCTCACCGTCCTGCGGCTTGCCACGGACAGGTTCCTGATCGTGACCGGGTCTGCCCAGCCGATTCGCGATTTCGACTGGATCGCCCGGCATATCCCCGCCGGCGCGCATGCGTTCCTGACCGACGTGACCTCTTCCTACGCGGTGCTCGGAGTAATGGGACCGAAAGCGCGCAAAGTCCTCTCGCGGCTGACGGCTGACGATCTTTCCGACGAGGCGTTCCCCTTTGCGACGCACAGACAGATCGACGTCGGCTACGGCATTTGCATTGCCAACCGCATGACCTATGTCGGCGAATTGGGATGGGAATTGATCGTTCCGGCGGAATTCACCGTCGGCGCTTACGAAGCTCTCCTGGACGCGGGCAAGGATTTGGGTCTGATCGACGCGGGCTATTACGCGATCGAGGCGCTGAGGCTGGAGAAGGGGTTTCGCGCCTGGGGCAGGGAACTGACACCCGACATCAATCCCTGGCAGGCTGGACTGGGCTTTGCCCTCGATCTCGGCAAGGAGGGAGGTTTCATCGGACGTGACGCTATCGCCGCGGCGAAAGGCAAGCCGCTCCAAAAGCGTATCGTCCAGTTCACGCTCGATGACGGCGGTCCGATGCTGTGGGGAGGCGAACTGATCCTGCGCAACGGTGAGCCCACCGGCGAACTTCGTTCCGCCGCCTATGGCCACAGTCTTGGCCGCGCGGTCGGACTGGGCCTCGTCGAAAATGGCGACGGCGTCGATGCGCGCTTCCTGGATGAAGGCCATTTCGAGATCGAAGTCGCCGGCACGCGCTATGCGGCCAGGCCTCACCTGAGACCTGCCTACGACCCGAAGGGAGAAAAGATCAGGCCCCCGGTTCCAGCGGACAAAGCGGCCTGATGGACAAAGGACGCGGATCGCGAATTCGCAAGGCAAAAATGGGACAGATGACGGCAATCCATACGGAGGGTGAGTCCAACAAGGCCCAGGCCAGGCAGGACTGGGAGGCGCGCCAGGACCATGCCCCCTCGAGGGCGCTTCTCAAGCGCGACGCCGACGCCTTTCTCCATCAATCGCTTTCCAGCCCTTGCGTCTCTGCCATCGCCAGGGCCGAAGGCATCTGGATCGAGGATATGGCCGGGCGGCGAACCATGGATTTCCATGGCAACAGCGTGCATCATATCGGCTACGGCCATCCGCGCCTGAAGGAAGCGATCCGGGCGCAAATGGACGAACTGCCTTTCGCGCCGCGCCGCTTCACCTGCGAACCGGCCGTCGAGCTTGCCGAGACGTTGGGTCGCCTCGCGCCGGGCGATCTCGGCAAGGTGCTGTTCACGACAGGTGGTTCCGACGCCATCGAGGTGGCGCTGAAGGTGGCGCGTGCCGCGACGGGCCGGTTCAAGACGCTTTCCTTCTGGGATGCTTTCCACGGCGCCGGCTTCGGTGCCGCAAGCGTAGGCGGCGAGGCGACGTTCCGGTCCGGCATCGCCGGCCCACTTCTGCCCGGCACCGAGCATGTCGCACTCTGGGCGCCGCACAATTGCCCTTATGGAACCTCCTCACTCGAGGAGTCAGCGCGGGCATGCGCCAACATGATTTCCTATGTGCTCGGCCGGGAAGGGGATTTCGCCGCCTTCGTTGCCGAACCCATGCGCGCCACGCCGCTCGTTCCGGCGCCGGGCTTCTGGAAGGCGGTGCGTGAGGCCTGCGACCGCCACGGCACGCTTCTGATCTTCGATGAGATCCCGACCGGCCTCGGCAAGACGGGCAAATTCTTCGCTTCCGAGCATGACGGCGTCACGCCGGACATTATCGTGATGGGCAAGTCGCTTGGCGGCGGCATCTTGCCGATTGCAGCCGTTGTCGCGCGCCGCGACCTCGATGTCGCGGGTGATTACGCTATCGGCCACTACACGCATGAGAAGAATCCGGTGACGACGCGCGCGGCGCTCACCACCATCGCCATCGTGCGCGAGGAAGGCCTGGCAGAGCGCGCTGCCGAACTCGGCCAACGCGCCATGGAGCGGATGCGCGAACTGATGGCGCATTCGCCTTTCGTCGGCGACGTAAGGGGCCGGGGCCTGATGTTCGGCGTCGAGATGGTCGAGGACAGGGACACGTTCCGGCCCAACCATGCGCTTGCCGAACGCGTCTACTATCGCTGCCTGGAGAACGGCCTGTCCTTCAAGATCAGCGCCGGCAACGTGCTGACACTGTCACCGCCGCTGGTGATTGCGAAGGACGATCTCGACCGGGCGCTTTCGATTGTCGAGGACGCGGTGCTGGCGGGTTGACATGAAAGCCGTCCGCACCGACAGCGAACTGGAATGTCCGGGCGTCGATGCCGGGCTTCTCGCCCGGGGCGTCAGCCTCGTCACCTTGCCCGATGGTATTCCGGAAGCGGATTTCTGCGAGGCCATCGCGGACGCCGACCTTCTGCTGATGTGCTACACGCCGGTGACGGCGCGCGTGATCGACGCAGCGAAAAAACTCAAGGGCATCGTCAAGTACGGGGTCGGCATCGATGCGATCGATATCCCCGCGGCAATGCGGCGGGGAATTCCGGTGGTCAATGTGCCGGAATATGCGGAGGAGACCGTGGCCGAGGGCGCGTTCGCACTGATGATCGCACTCGCCAAGCGCCTGCCTGAGATTTCGCGCGCCACGGAAGAGACGGGCTGGATCTGGCCGCAACAGCGATGGCTGGGCCATGACATTGCCGGCTCGACAGTAGGATTGGTAGGGTGCGGCAGGATCGGCCGTTCCATGGCGCGTATGGTCGGCCAGGGTTTCCGCGCGAAAGTGCTGGCCTATAGCCCGCATACCGATCCCGACGAATTGAAAGCGATCGGCGTCGAACCGGTGAACGATTTGAAGGCGATGCTCGCAGCCAGCGATTTCGTTTCGATCCATTGCGTGCTGAACGATGAGACGCGTGGCCTGATCGGCCGGGCCGAGATCGCGTGCCTGAAGCCATCGGCCATCATGGTCAACGTCTCTCGCGGGGCCATCATAGACGAGGAGGCTCTTGTTGAGGCCGTGGTGGGCGAGCGGATCGGCGGCTTGGGGCTCGACGTCTACTCGGTGGAACCGCTACGGAAGTCCGGTCATCCAATGAGCGCGCTGTTCGGTCGCGACAACGTCATCCTCTTTCCGCATCTGACGTTCTTCACCCATGAGGCGATGCGGCGGCTCGAAGAGGATACGCTCGCTCGTTGCTTCGAAATCCTCGACGGCAAGCCGGTCACCATCCGCTCGACCGATCCGCGCTTGCGTATGCAGAAAACGCACGTTGCTTTCGCCTGACGGACCGCTTCGAAAACGGCGTGGAAACTTGTGTGATTTCCCGCCCCAGGCTTGTCATCCATGTGTCATTCAGCCGTGCCAACGTTGGCGTCGAGGGCGCGCGCGGGGGAAGAGCCTACCATAAATCAAACCTATTGCTTCATAAGATAAATGGATTTTACTTATCGTTCGCTTCTCAACACATTCGGCAGGGAGAATGGCCCATGCTGCGGCAAGACAGCGGCCATGGACGATATTTTCGGCCTTCGGGAACACTCAAACGCCAAGCAAAGGGGAGTAGCATGAAAACGAGATTGGCACTGGTGGCAGCCTGCCTTCTGGCAGCAAGCGCGATGCCCGTGGAAGCCGCCGGTATCGTCACGCTTTACAGCGCCGACGGCCTGCATGACGGCGATCCGAGCTGGTTCGGCAACCAGCTTGCGGCCTTTTCCAAGAAAACCGGCATCAAGGTCCAGTATGTCGAGGCGGGGTCGAGCGGCGTCGTCGACCGCATTGCCAAGGAAAAGTCCAACACCCAGGCCGACGTGCTCGTCACCCTGCCGCCGTTCATGCAGAAGGCGGCGGCGGACGGCCTGCTCGCGGCTTACACGCCGGCGGGGGCCGACAAGATCGCAAGCCGCGACAAGGACGCCGGCGGCCGTTTCTATGCCATGGTCAACAACTATCCGAATTTCATTTATAACGCCGCCATCCTGAAGAAAGCGCCGGCAACCTACGAGGATCTGCTCAATCCTAAATTCAAGCAGAAGATCCAGTATTCGACGCCCGGCCAGGCAGGGGATGGGACCGCGCTGATGCTACAGGCGTTTCACGCTTTCGGCAGCAAGGAAAAGGGCCTCGCCTATCTTAAGAAGTTGCAGGTCAACAATCTCGGGCCATCGGCTTCGACCGGCAAGCTGACGGCGCTGGTGAACAAGGGCGAGCTTTATGTCGCCAATGGCGACATGCAGATGAACATGTCGCAGTCGGCCGATAATCCCAACATCAAGATATTCTTCCCGACCGGGCCGAACGGCAAGAAGACGGCTTTTGCGCTGCCCTATTACATCGCTCTGGTGAAGGGAGGCCCGAACACCGATAATGGCAAGAAGCTGATCGATTTCCTGCTGTCGAAAGACGCTCAAGGCGAGGTCAGCTCCGTTGCTCAAGGCTTTCCGGTGCGCAGCGACGTGAAGCCCGACGACGATAACTTCAAGAAGCTCAACGCCATGCTGAAGGGAGTGGAGATATGGTCGCCGGACTGGAGCAAGGTGCTGGGCTCCCTGAAGGAAGACGTAGCCGCCTACAACCAGGCCATATCGGGCAACTGATGGCGCAAACGGCTGTCGTGGAAAGGACGCCCCGCACGGAAAGCGTTGTGTCCCCGGCGGCCACCATATCGGGCGGCAGCCGGATCACCTTCGATAACGTGTCGGTCGCCTATGGCGCGCTCACCGTTCTTGAATCTCTTAATCTTACTGTTAATCCGGGTGAGATCGTGGCCCTCATCGGGCCGTCCGGCTCCGGCAAGACCACCGCGCTACGCGCGGTGGCAGGTTTCGTGCGCCCTTCGGCCGGCCGCATCCTTATCGGCGACCGCGACGTCACCTATCTGGCGCCATATGATCGCCAGATCGGCATGGTGGTGCAGAATTATGCGCTCTTTCCGCATATGCGGGTGGAGGAGAATGTCGCGTTCGGTCTGCGTGCTCATGGTGCCGGCGAGGAAGTGATCCGCAACCGTGTGCCCGAATGCCTGGCTATTGTCGGCATGTCGGCCTACGCGAAACGCTATCCGCGTGAACTGTCCGGCGGGCAGCAACAGCGTGTCGCCATCGCCAGGGCGCTGGCGCCGAAGCCGCAGGTCCTGCTTCTCGACGAACCGCTTTCGGCACTCGATGCACAAATCCGCCGCTCGATGCTCGACGAGTTGGCGAAACTTCATCGCGACCTGCCGAATCTCACCGTCCTTTACGTCACCCATGACCAGAGCGAGGCCCTGACGCTGGCCAATCATATCGGCATCATGCGGGACGGCAGGTTGAAGGCGTTCGGCGAATCCCAGTCGCTTTTCCGCCATCCGCCGAACCGCTTCGCCGCGGAATTCCTCGGCCGTGCAAACCTGCTGCCTGTTACGGACCTGCGACCTGATGGCGGCCAGATGGCCAGGGTGCGCTTTGGGCAAGCGATGCTATCGGCGCGCAATCACCATGGCATACCTGCGGACAAGGAATGCCTGCTTTGCATCAGGCCGCATGATTTCAGGTTTTCCCGTGCCGCCGAGGAACCGAATTCCATCTCGGGGACCGTGCTCAGCGTGCAATGGCAAGGCGATGTACAAAACATCACGCTCAATATCGGAGGCGAAGAGGCACGCATGACATCCGCGCCGATGGCAAACCCGCCGCGCATCGGCGAAACGATTGCGGTGCATTTCAATCCCGCGGAAGTCACGCTGGTGCCGGAGGATGCGGGCCGTGGCTGACACGGCGCTCACCGCCGCACCGGCACAGCGGCCGAATATAGACGGCCTGTGGGTCGTGCCGCCGCTTCTGGTGCTGGCGGTGCTGTTCTTCTATCCGCTCGGCCTGATCGTGCGCGCCTCGTTCGGCGAGGACGCGCCTTCGCTCGCCACCTTCGAACAGGTGTTGACGTCGAGCCGGTTCCTCGACGGCCTCTACCACACCGTGGTCATCGCGGTCAGCGCCACTGCCGGCTGCATCGTGCTCGGTTTCGTGCTGTCGCTGGTCATCGCCTTTGTGCCCTTTCCGGGGGCGAAGCTGGCGGGACGGCTGATCGACACGGTGATCGCGCTGCCGACCTTCCTGGTGACGCTGGCCTTCACCTTCATCTACGGCTCGGCAGGATTGCTCAACGAGACGCTGATGCACGTCTTCAGCCTGGACCTGCCGCCGATCGACTTCCTCTATTCGCAATGGGGCGTGATCCTGGCGGAAACGACGGTCTACACGCCTTTCGTCATGCGGCCCCTGCTGGCGACGTTCGCGACGTTCGATCAGGCGCAGATCGAAGTTGCCAGCAGCCTTGGCGCCAGGCCCTTGCGCATCATCCGCCAGATCCTCCTGCCGGCCTCGCTTCCCGCCCTGGTCGCCGGCGGCAGCCTTTGCCTGCTTCTCACTGTGAACGAATTCGGCATCGTCCTGTTCATCGGCGCCAAGGACGTCATCACCCTGCCGCTTCTCATCTATAGCAAGGCCATCCAGGAGTTCGATTATACGACCGCCTGCGTCATAGCCGTGGTCAATGTCGCCCTGTCGCTCGGGCTTTACAGCCTCTACCGGCTGGCCATAGCGCATTTCGGAGGCAGGCGTGCTGGTCTGGTCTAAGCCCTGGCGATTGGCCGCATGGGCGCTCACCGTGCCGCTCTTCCTGGTCGTCTACGGCCTGCCGGTCGGCGTCATCGTGCTCGCCGGCTTCAGCGGCCAGTGGAACGATATCCTGCCGAGCAACATGACGCTGGTCCATTATTCCCGGGCGTTCCATACCGACTCCTACGACGCCCTGAAGGCCAGCCTGCTGACCGGCGTTCTGGCGAGCGCCGCCGCGCTGCTGTGCGGCACTTGGGCGGCGCTAGCGTTGCGCGGCATGAGGGGACCCTCGAAGAGGGTGCTCGATCTTCTCTTCTTCATTCCGAGCGCCGTTCCGTCGGTTTCCGTCGGTCTCGCCCTGCTCGTCGCCTTCAGCAAGCCGCCTTTCCTGCTGAACGGCACCACCTGGATCGTGCTGATCGCGCATTTCATACTGATTTCCGCCTTCACCTACGGCAACGTAACGGCGGGCCTGGCGCGGATACCGGCGGACTGCGAACAGGTGGCCGAAAGCCTCGGCGCGCGGCCGTTCTACCGGCTCCGCCGGGTTACGCTGCCGCTTCTGCTGCCTTACCTGGTCGGTGCCTTCAGCCTGTCCTTCGCGCTGTCGATGGGCGAACTCGGGGCAACCGTGATGGTCTATCCGCCCGGCTGGGTGACACTGCCCGTGAAGATTTTCGCACTCTCCGATCGCGGTGCGATCTTCGACGCGGCGACGCTGGCCACCATCCTCGGCGTGGCGACGATGGTGGTGCTTCTCGGCCTGTCGCGGCTCTCGACCAAAGCCATGGTCCGGTGACGCCTCGCGTCATCACGGCCGGCAAGCGAAACGCGGCACATGTCCTAAGCCCTGGAAATCATCTGGCAAATGCGTGAATTTTGCGGCACTATGCAATAAAAATTGCGAAGGCCGCTCAATGCAACGCCAGCAGATTCCGAACGATTATGAAGACCTCATTCGCCTCATCCACGAGCGCCACGACGAGATGAGCAAATCATACCAGCGGATCGCTGTTTATCTGACGCAAAATCCCAACGACGTCGCAGTCATGTCCCTGAACGCGATCGCCGACGTGTGCGGGGTTCATGCTTCAAGCTTCGTGCGCTTCGCGCAAATGCTCGGCTATAACGGATTCAAGGATCTCCAGACGCTTTTCCAGAAACGCCTGTCGACGGCGGCGCCTGGTTTCGAGGCGCGCGTCAAGGCACTCGAGGCAGAGTTGAGCAACCGCGGCAACGCCGGAGGCGGGGCGTTTCTTCACGATCTCGTCTTGCGCGACATCGCGACATTGCAGGAGTTGTTGACCGACATCCTGCCGGAGACCATCGACAAGGCCGTAGCGATGATGGAGGTGGCGGATACTATCTATCTGGTCGGCCAACTCCGGTCCGCGCCGATTGTCGAATTGATGCGCTATATCCTGACCATGCTCGGCAAGCGGGTGGTCCTGCTGGATGCCAGCGGGGGCCTTGCCACCCATATGGTGCGCGCCGTCCGCTCATCGGACCTACTTTTCGCGGTTTCCTTCCGGTTCTATGCGACCGAGGTGGTGAATATCGTCGAGAGCGCCGCGGCCAAGGGTGTCCCGATCATCGCCATTTCCGATTCGACGCTGTCGCCGCTCGCCAAGAACGCGACCGTGCTGTTCCCCATTCCCGAGCACCAGTACACCTTCTCGCGCTCGCTCGCCGCGCCGATGTGTCTGGCACAGGCGCTGACGGTTGCTCTAGCCGCAAAATTGCAGAAAGCAGAGCAGCCGCGCATTCCCGTCGTTACGCAACCATGAGCGCGCGCTGAAAAGCGCTCATTTTTTGAAGGAAATTCGATCAAGCCTCCAGCCGCTTGGCCGGAACCGGCGCGTCGTCGTAACCGCCCCATACCGACTGGTCGAACTGGATCACCGCGCCCGTCATCATGCCGGCGTCGTCCGAGGCCATCCAGAGCACCGCGCGCGCCACCTCCTTGGGGTCGAGGATACGGCCGAAGGGCTTGCCCGCTGCTGCCCGGTCTATGAAATCCGGATCGCCCGTCTCCGACAGCACGAGTTCTCGTTCGTGGTCGGAATTCATCCAGCCGATGTCGAGCTGGTTGACGTGGACGCGGTTGCGCATGAGGGCGAAGCCGGCGTGGCGGGTCAGCGTGCCGAGCCCGCCCTTCGAGACGGAATAGGGCGCCAGGAACGGCTGGCCCGCCCGGGCGGAGGTGGTGCCGATATTGACGATCCGTCCCTCGATCCCCATGCGGTCCATGACCTTCGCCGCATCCTGGATCAGGAAGAAGGGGGCGCGGGTGTTGACCGCGATCATCCGGTCGAAAAGCTCGGGGCTGGTGTTGAGCATGTTGCCGCGATCGGTGAGGCCTGCCGCGTTGACCAGGATATCCACCCGGCCGAAAGCTTTCTCGGTCGCGGGAATGATCGCGCGCACATCCTCGATCCTGCCGAGGTCGGCCGCCACCATCTCGACCTTCACGCCTGTCCGGGCGGTGATCTCCTTGGCTACTGCCTCGCCTTTGGCGCGGTTGCGGCCGACGATGACGAGTCCTCCGGCGCCGGCTTCGGCGAAGAGCCGCGCGATCGCCGCGCCGAGACCCTGGGTTGCGCCGGTGATCACGGCGATCTTTCCATCAATACGGTTCATTGGACGACCTCTTATCCTGCCAGTTATTCTGCCGGCGCCATCGCGCGCATGCGTTCCTTATGCTCTTTTTTCGCCATCTCCAATGGCGGGATCGCGTTTGGATCCTCCGCAAAAACACGTCACTGGAAAGTTTGGGAGATCGCCGTTCCACCGCGTGCTGGAGCTACCCCCGGCATCGCTTCCACGATCTCACACGCCGACGCGCTGTCTGGCGCGAATCTCCTGCTGCTGCTGTCGAGCCTTCCGCACGGTTTCCCTCGTCGAGACCTCGGGCACGCCGACATCCCAGTCGGCGTCGCCCGGGACCCAGGCATACGCGTCCGTAGCGATGGAAAGGACGGTCGTCCGGTCTGTCTCCTTCGCCCATTCAAGGGCTGCAACAAGCTCTGCAAGGCTCGCGCAATGCCGCGCCTCGGCTCCCATGGCTTCGGCATGCCTGGCGAAATCGACGTGAAGCGGCTCGGAAGGACTGCGCACCCGGCAATCGGCCAGAAGATTGTTGAAGCCCGGCACGCCCTTGGCCTGCTGCAAGCGGTTGATGACGGCGAAGCCGCCGTTGTCGCAGACGATGACGATGATCTTATGGCCGGAAAGCACCGTCGAATAGATGTCGGAATTCATCATCAGATAGGTGCCGTCACCCACCATGACGATCGGCGTACCGCCAAGGCCGCCGGGGCCGGAATTCGCCATGGCATGGCCCCACCCGGCGGGTATTTCGTAGCCCATGCAGGAAAAGCCGAATTCGAGGTCGAACGTGTTCGGCGCCTTGACCCGCCAGCCCTTCGCCACCTCGCCCGGCAGGCCGCCCGCGGCGGAAATCAGTGTGTCGTTCTCGCCAGCCGCCTGGTTTGCCGCGTGGACCACTTGCGCATATGTCGGCACCGGCTGGTTGTTAGGCGCCTGATGCGTGTCGAGCAGCGCATCCCATTCCCTGAAGAGAGCCTGCGCGCGAGCCATATATGCTGGGTCCGCGCGCCATTCGCCGAGCGCCGCGTCAAGTTCCGTCACCGTCTCCAGCGCGTCGCCGGCCACCGATAGCGCGCAATGCTTCACGGCATCGAAGCGTGCGGCGTTGATGGAAATGAATTGCGCGTGCGGGCTGAACGCCGTCCACGAGCCGGTGGTGAAGTCCTGCAGCCGGGTGCCGATGGCCAGGATCACGTCCGCTTCGGCCGCCAGCGTGTTGGCCGATGTCGAGCCGATGATGCCGATCGGTCCCGCATGGGCAGGGTGGTAATGGGTGACGCCGCCCTTGCCGGCCATGGTCTCGACGATCGGAACGCCGCGCTTCACCGCGAACTCCGCCACCGCCTCTTCGGCCAGCGAATAGCGGACGCCGCCGCCGGAAATGATCAGCGGCTTCTCAGCGGTCTTCAGGAGAGCCGCAGCCTCGGCGAGTCGTTTCCGGTCGGGCCGCGGGCGCGGCACGCTCCATAGCCGCGGCTCGAAGAAGGAAGCCGGATAATCGAAGGCGATTTCCTGCGTATCCTGCGGGAGCGCGATAAAGGCCGGGCCGCAATCGGCTGGATCGAGCATCGTCGCCACGGCTTGCGGCAGCGAGGTGATGACCTGCGCCGGGTGGGTGATCCGGTCCCAGTAGCGGGTGACGGCCTTGAAACCATCATTCACCGTTATCGTCGGATTGTTGAAGTGCTCGACCTGTTGCAGCACGGGATCGGGCAGGCGGTTGGTGAAGGTATCGCCCGCGATCAGCAAGACGGGCAGACGATTGGCATGGGCCGTGCCTGCCGCCGTCATCATGTTGAGCGCGCCGGGGCCGATTGAGGAAGTCGCGATCATGATCTGCCGCCGGCGTTTGGCTTTGGCGAAGCCGATGGCCGCAAGCGCCATGGATTGTTCGTTCTGTCCGCGCCATGTGGGCAGGCTATCCTGCACGGTCTCCAGCGCCTCCGAGAGGCAGGTGACGTTGCCGTGTCCGAAGATCGCAAATACGCCGGCAAAAAGAGGCACGCGAACGCTGTCTATCTCGGTCGCCTGTTGTGTCAGCCAGCGCACCAGCGCCTGTGCCGTGGTCAATCGGATCGTCTTCTCGGCCATTGGTTTCCTCCGCGACGGGACGACGGATCATACGCGTAAGCACTCAATATTGACAAATGGATTTTATTGCAATATTCATTGCATTTCTAGATCGAGGAAATGGCCGGAATCGGGAAGCGCAGCACCCGATAGGGAGGTCTCCGCGATTATCCTGATGTGAACTGGCGCAGGTGGTGCTCTCCGAGATGATACCGAACAAGCTGAAGCGGCTCTGGGCCGAAGGAACCCCGACGATCAACGGCTGGTGCTCGATCGGCAACGCCTTCACCGCGGAAATCATGGCGGCGCAGGGCTATGATTCTGTCACCGTCGACGTCCAGCACGGCGCGCTCGACTACTCCAGCGTGCTGCCCATGATGCAGGCGATGCGCGCCTCGGGCGTGGTGCCGATGGCGCGGGTGCCGTGGCTGGAACCGGGCATCATCATGAAAGTGCTGGACGCCGGCGCCTATGGCGTGATCTGCCCGATGGTGAGCACCGCGGCCCAGGCGGCGGAGTTCGCGAGCTACCTGCGCTACCCGCCGCTGGGGCAGAGAAGCTTCGGCCCCACCCGCGTCTCGCTTGCCGCCGGAGCCGATTACGGGTCGCAGGCGAACGGCGAGATCCTCGGCTTCGCCATGATCGAAACGGCGGAAGGGATGCGCAACCTCGACGCCATCGCCGCGACCCCTGGCCTCGACGGTCTCTATGTCGGTCCGGCCGACCTGACGCTCGGTCTCTCGCAAGGCGCCCTTGCCCCCGGCTTCGATCGGGAGGAGCCGGAGATGATCGGCGCGCTCCAGACGATCGTCGGCGCCTGCAAGAGGCACGGCATCCGCGCCGCTCTGCACTGCGGCACCCCGGAATATGCCACGCGCGCCATCGGCTGGGGTTTCGATATGACGACCGTTTCGGGCGACACGCGGCTGCTCGCCGCGGCCGCCGGAGCGAGCGTGGCCCGGTTCCGGACGCTTGTCGGCGCAATGGAGACGAAGTTCGAAAAAGGCGCCTGTTGATGCCTCATCTCCTTATTGCCGGAAAGCTGCATCCGGCCGGGCTTGCGACCTTGGATGCGGCCGAGGGTGTGACCTACGATTACGTGGAAGAGGTTTCCGAGGCGAGCTACGCGCCTCTGATCGGAATGGCCGATGCGCTGATCCTTCGCACCCAGCCGCTGTCGGCCGATATGGTGGCGAGAGCCGGGCGCCTGAAGCTGGTCTCGCGCCATGGCGTCGGGTATGACGCGGTGGATCTTGCGGCGCTGAACGCACGGCGCATCCCGCTCTGCGTCGTGGGCGACGTCAATTCCGTTTCGGTTGCGGAACATGCGATGATGCTGATCCTGGCCGCCACGAAGCGCCTCATCCGGTCCGACGGGGCGGTAAGGGTGAGCGACTGGGGGTGGCGCAATGCGCTCGAAGTCGACGAGGTTTTCGGGCGCCGCCTTCTGGTTCTGGGCTTTGGGCGCATCGGCCGCCGACTCGCGCAACTTGCCAATGCCTTCGGCATGGAAGTGCGCGCCTACGATCCCTTTTTGCAGGAGCGCGGCTGGCCCGTCGCGGCCGTTACGCCGGTTCGGTCGCTGGGGGAGGGTCTTGCCTGGGCGGATGTCATTTCGGTCAATATGCCGCGCGCCGGCAGGCCCGTGCTCGGCGCGGCTGAACTTGCCCAGGCACGCCCGGGCGCAATCCTTGTCAACACCGCGCGGGGTGGTATCGTCGACGAGGCGGCGCTTGCCGCCGCATTGAAGGAGGGGCGCATTGCCGCTGCAGGCATCGATGTCTTCGACGGCGAACCGCCGCCCGCCGATCATCCCTTGCTTGCCTTCGACCAGGTGGTGCTCACCCCTCATGTCGCCGGCCTCACACGCCCGGCGGCGGAGCGTATGGCGGTGGCATCGGTACAGAACGTGCTCGATTTTTTCTCCGGCCGGATTGATCCGGATCTGATTGTCAACAAGGGATTCTGAGATGAGCAAACCCCGGCTGCGCATCGGCCTTATTGGTTCGGGCTTCATGGGCAAGGCACATGTTTTCGGCTACACCACGGCAGTCCGCGTCTTCGACCTGCCGTTCGAACCTGAACTTCACACGCTTGCCGATATAACCGACGATGCCGCTGAACGGGCGGCAGCGGCTCTGGGCTTCGCGCGGGCCACAAGCGATTGGCATGGCCTCGTCGCCGACCCGGAAATCGACGTGGTGAGCATCACTGCGCCCAATGCGCTGCACAAGGAGATGGCGCTGGCAGCCGTCGCCACCGGCAAGCATGTCTATTGCGAGAAGCCGCTGGCGCCGCTCGCAGCCGATGCCCGCGAAATGGCGGATGCCGCGGTGGCAGCGGGCGTGAAGACGCAGGTCGGCTTCAATTATCTGTGCAATCCGATGCTGATCCTTGCCCGCGACATGATCGCTGCCGGCGAGATCGGCGAAATCCGCAGCTATCGCGGCGTCCACGCCGAGGATTATATGGCGGATGCCGAAGGGCCGTTCACCTTTCGCCACGACCCGGCAGGCGGCGGCGCGCTGGCCGACATCGGCAGCCATGCGCTGGCGACGGCGGAATTCCTCATGGGGCCGGCGGCGGGTCCGATCGTCCGGGTGAGCGGCGATTGTGTCACCGCGATTGCCACGCGGCCCGACGGGCATGGTGGGCATCGCAAGGTGGAGGTGGACGACATCGGCCGCGCCTTCCTGCGCTTCGCCAACGGCGCGACGGGCTCCATCGAAGCCAACTGGATTGCGACGGGGCGGAAAATGCAGCACGATTTCGAGGTCTATGGCACGAAGGGCGCGCTGGTTTTCAGCCAGGAACGGTTCAACGAACTTCATTTTTTCTCGACATCGGACACCAGGGGCCGGCAGGGCTTTCGCCGCATCGAGGCGGGGCCGGACAATCCGCCCTACGGCCGCTTCTGTGTCGCGGCGGGCCATCAGCTCGGCTTCAACGATCTCAAGGCGATCGAGGTGGCGGGCTTCATCGAGGCGATCGCCGGCCAAAGGGAAGAACCCTTCGGCTTTCGCGCCGGCCTGCGCGTCCAGTCGCTTGTCGAGACGATCCAGGCCTCAAGCCGCTCAGGCAGCTGGAAGGACGTGCCATGAGCCTCGGCGTCGCTGTCATCGGCGCCGGCGTCATGGGGTCGGAACATGCGCGTCTCGTGCGCGAGGAAACGAGCGGTGCGCATCTGGTTGCCGTCTGTGATGCCGATCCTGCGCGCGCGGAAGCAGCCGCAAGAGGTGCGCGCGTATTCGATGACGCCCATGCGCTGATCGCTTCGCCCGATGTCAAGGCCGTCGTCATCGCCTCGCCCGACGCAACCCACGCCGAATACGCACTTGCCTGCCTCGCTGCGGGCAAGCCTGTTCTCTGCGAGAAACCGATCGCGGCCACGGCGGCAGAGGGGATGAAGATCGTCGAGGCGGAACTCTCGCTCGGCCGCCGCCTCGTCCAGGTCGGTTTCATGCGCCGGTTCGATGCGGCCTACCGCGAGATGCGCCGGACGCTTGCATCGGGCCGCATTGGCGAGGCGGTGCTACTGCACAATATCCATCGCAACCTCGCCGCCCCGGACTGGTTCACGGGAGCGATGACGGTCACAAATTCCTTCGTTCACGAGATTGACATCAGCCGCTGGCTGCTGGGCTCCGAGATGCTCTCCGCACAGGTTTTCCCCGCTGGGCCGGCAGGCCTTCTGATGATCGTCATGCGCACGGCGAAGGACGAAGTCGTTTCCACCGAGGTGAACATCAATGGCGGCTATGGCTACCATGTCCACGCCCAACTTGTCGGTACGAAGGGCACGATCGAAATGGCGCCGCCTACCCACACGCTGACGAATGCCGCAGGCGAGCATGGTTTCGGCTTCCCGCGCGACTGGATCCCGCGCTTTGCCCAGGCCTATCGCGACCAGATGCAGGCCTGGGTCAACGCTGCGAGGGAGGGAATGGTCGTCGGTGCCTCGGCCTGGGACGGTTACGTCACGTCGGCTGTTGCGAAACGGATTGTCGCGGTCATGGACAAGGGCGATGCGGCGAGGATAGCCCTGCCGGAGCCGCCGCCGCTTTACCTGGGGGCCTAGCCATGCCTATGCCGGCAGCCACGGCGTTGGTGGAAGCCGGATTTGCATTAACAATTGCTCAATTCAGGGCTTTGCAATATTAATTGTCTCCGTTAGCATCGGTGTCTGTAGCAATGGGAGGAGTGAAACATGATTGAGCATTGGAGGAAGTCCGTTTTGACTGTTGCGGGGGCTGCTTTGGCCTGCGCGACCCTATTGAGCGCCGGCCCCAGCAGCGCCGCCGAGAAATACACTTTCGCCATGATCACGCACGCCCAGCCTGGCGATACGTTCTGGGATATCATTCGAAAGGGCGCCAACGCCGCGGCGAAGAAAGACAACGTCAAGCTGATCTATCTTGCCGATCCGACAGCGACGAAGGAAGCGCAGCTGATCCAGAACGTGACACAGCAGCATGTCGACGGCATCGCACTGACCCTTGCCTTTCCCGATGCCGAAGCCAACAATGTGAAGGCCGCCCAGAAACAGGGCATCCCGATCATCGGCTTCAACGCCGGCGTCGACCAATGGAAGGAACAGGGCCTGCTCGGCTATGCCGGACAGGACGAGACCGTGGCCGGCAAGGCGGTCGGCGAGAGACTCAACAAGGAAGGCGCCAAGAACGTCGTCTGCCTCGACCAGCAGCAGGGCGCAGTGCAGCTGGAAGCCCGCTGCAAGGGTATCAAGGAGACCTTCAAGGGCAAGATGGAAGTCCTCTATGTGACCGGCTACGACATGCCCACGGTCAAGGCGCGGGTGCAGGCCAAGCTGCAGCAGGATCCTTCGATCGATTACATCGTCACGCTCGGTGCGCCCTTCGCGCCGACCGTGCTCGACGCCATCACGGCTGCAAGCTCGAAGGCCAAGGTCGGCACATTCGACATGACGCCTCGCGTGGTCGGCATGATCGCGGACGGCAAGATACAGTGGGCCATCGACCAGCAGCCCTATGTCGAGGGCTATGAAGCGATCGACATGCTGTGGCTCTACCTCACCAACGGGGACACCCTCGGAGGCGGTGGCCCGGTGCTGACCGGCCCGTTCTTCGTGACCAAGGACAACGCTGCGGCCGTCGCCAAATACGCCAAGGCCGGCACGCGCTGAACCGGAAACGAGGCCAGGCGCCTCACTTGCGAACCGTCGACCGGCTGAGCAGGCTCGCCGGTCAGCGGGTCCCGCTGTGACGGAGGGCAGCATGACAACGACGGCTCAACAACCCGGCGTGGGAACGCCGCGACGGCAGGTTCAGTCACAAGCCTTCTGGAGAAGGATCCTCAAGCGTCCCGAAGCCGGCGCCCTGGGGGGCGCGGTGCTTGTTTTCCTCTTCTTCTACATCATTGCGCCGCCTTTCCGGCAGGTCCCGGCCTTCACCACGGTGCTGTACCAGGCTTCGACCATCGGTATCCCGGCGGTCGCCGTCGCCATGCTGATGATCGGCGGCGAGTTCGACCTCTCGGCGGGTGTCGCCGTGACGACCTCGTCGCTAGCCGCGGCCATATTCGCCACCAAGGTTGTCGACAGCATCTGGATCGGCGTCGCCTTCGCGCTTGTCTTCTCGCTCGCGGTCGGCGCGCTGAACGGCTACCTCCTCATCCGCACCCGGCTGCATAGCTTCCTCGTTACCCTCGGCACGTTCCTGATGCTGCAGGGCCTCAACATCGCCATCACCAAGCTGATCACGGGCAATGTGGCGACGGGGGACATCAGCCAGATGGCGGGCTTCAGCCTAGGGCAGGCGATCTTCGCGTCCAATTTCACCTTCGGCGGGGTGCAGATCAGCATTGCCATCGTCTACTGGTTCCTGTTCGCAGCGCTTGCCACATGGGTTCTCCTGCGCACTAAGGTCGGCAATTGGATCTTCGCTGTAGGTGGCCAGGGCGACAGCGCACGCGCTGTCGGCGTGCCGGTCAGGCGGGTGAAGATCGGCTTGTTCATGCTGGTGGGCTTCAGTTGCTGGTTCCTCGCCATGCACCTCCTCTTCGCCTACGACACGGTCCAGTCGGGCGCAGGCATCGGCAACGAGCTTCTCTATATCGCCGCGGCGGTGGTCGGCGGATGCCTCCTGACGGGGGGCTACGGTTCGGCTGTCGGTTCCGCGCTCGGCGCCTTTATCTTCGGTATGACGACGGAAGGCGTGATCTATGCCGACTGGGATCCGGACTGGTTCCAGTTCTTTGTCGGCGCGATGTTGCTTTTGGCAACGGTCGTCAACAGCTGGATCCGCGAACGCGCGATGCGAGGCAAGTAAAATGGCCGAAAAGAGCACTCCCATCATCGAAATGAAGGGCGTTGGAAAGAACTACGGCAATATCAATGCCTTGCGCGGTGTTAACCTGACGGTAAGGCGAGGCGAGGTGACCTGTATCCTCGGCGACAATGGCGCCGGCAAATCGACACTGATCAATATCATTGCCGGCCTTTTCCAGCACAGCCAGGGGGAATACCTCGTCGACGGGGAGGCGGTGCAGTTTTCCTCGCCGCGCGAGGCCCTCGACAGAGGCATCGCCACGGTCTACCAGACCCTCGCTCTGGTGCCTCTCCTGCCTGTGTGGCGCAACTTCTTCCTGGGATCGGAGCTTACGAAAGGCCGTGGCCTGTTTCAGCGCCTCGACATAGCGACCATGTGGGAGCAGACGGGTGACGAACTGCACCGCATGGGAATTGCGCTCGAGGACCTGGAACAGCCCGTGGGCACACTCTCAGGCGGCCAGCGGCAGGTCGTCGCCATCGCGCGGGCCGTGCATTTCGGGGCGCGTGTCCTGATCCTGGACGAACCCACGGCCGCACTCGGCGTGGCGCAGTCCGGCCTGGTGCTTCGCTATATTTCCGCGGCTGCGCGCGACCATGGCGTCGGCGTCATCTTCATCACCCATAATCCGCACCACGCCTATATGGTAGGAGACCATTTCATGGTGCTGCAGCGCGGTGAAGTAGACCTGGACGCGGCTCGATCGGACCTGACGCTGGAAAATCTGATGTTCCACATGGCAGGCGGCGCGGGGCTGAGCGCTCTGGAACATGAACTGCACGGCAAACACAACGAGGGGCAGCCTACCCTCGAGGGGACCGCATCAACCTGATCGTTTCGTCGCGACAGTGGTGCATACCGCAACGACAGGAAAGAGGCCGACGGTGCGGTCTGTGAGATCTCGTGGCTGATTCGCCACGGATCATGCTCCGGCTGCACATGCCGCAGCGGCGTGACGAAACCATCCGAGTTCCCGATTGCCGTCCTGGCTTCTTCCGCCCGGGAATGGACCGCGGGAGGCTGCTTTGGTCGCCTGTGAAGAACTGGCAAGCTGCTGGTCGGTCTGCAAGCGGTTTTCCTGCAGTATCAATTTTCGGTTTGCCGGCGCAGCGAAGCAAGATTCACGTCGCTCATCGCGAGGAATCGGAGTGCCAGGAGATGGGAAAGTCCACGCGAGAGGGGCATTCCTATGGATGTTTCATTCGGACCCTCCGACGAATCTGAAGTCTGGTAACTCCAGTCTCCCCGGTCAGGCCCGAATGGACAACCTCTTGAAAGCTCACATCTAGCCGATGCGTTAAAATTCGTAGCGCAGACCGAGCCGTACGGTCTGTATGTTAAACCCGTTGTCCTTGGCTTGCGTACCTGTGGCGCCGGGGCCAACGCCATAACCCGTATCGGTGGCACGATCAGCGGCATCATAACCATAGGCGTCGCCGCCATTGATATGGAGGAAGCGATAGCCGAGGTCCAGCTTGAGATGGTCCGTCAGGCCGTAACTGACACCGGCCATGAGCGACATCGCCAGGCGCCAGCTGCTGAGGCCTTCCTTGTCGCTCTCGTAGGTGCACACCGCGCACACCTCTTTCGTTTTCCAGTCGGCGTAGCTGACATGGGCCGCGCCGATACCCGCGCCGAGATAGGGGGTGAGCAAACCCACCCGCGGAAGATCGACATAGAGGTTGGCCATCGGAAGCCAGACATTCGCAGTCGACGAATCCGCATAATTGCAGTTGTTCTCGGTCGGATTCAGCCCATGGCTGGCCTTGATGTAGCTGGGGCAGGCCGTGTGGCCATTGACGTCCGCACGGAAGAAATCCAGCGTGGCGTCAGCCCGCAACATTTCGTTGAAACGATAGCCGATGCCGACGCCGAATGTCGGCGCGCCGTCTTGTGAGAATTTGTCGTAGCGGAACGTATCGTCGACGCCCCGGTATGGCGGAGCGAACTGATTCCAGAATTTCCAGCTGCCGCTTGACGTCGTGTTGAACGCATAGCCGACGTCGCCACGGAGGTACCACCCCGAATAGGCGACGGGCGCGGGCTCGACAATGGGTTGCGGTTCAACAAGATCGGCGGCATAGGCGGGAACCGCTCCCGCCAAAGCTGCAATTGCAATGACCGAAAGGTATTTCATTTTTGACCCCGTCCTCGAACGCCGACAACTTTCAACTGGCTCCAGGGGGTATGGTAAATGCACATACTTAACGTTTCGTTAGCGCGGAGATGGTCGCCAAGCGAAGAAGCGGATAAATTGCGACGATCGTGGCCGGCAATCTTCCCGGCCGCATGTATTGCCCGCGCCGAATGGTGCGTTCAGAGCATCGGCGGAGGATTTTCCGGCCGCCTATGAAGGGTTTTTCAGAAGATTTCCGTTCCGGATCCTCGTCGTTCACGAGAAATCACACCTCCCGGAACAGGCCGGTCGGCTCCGAGATGAACATCATACAGGGCGGAGAGGTCGTCCAGGCGTTCAAAAAGCTTCCCCCGCACGCTCGCGGCGCATCTCGCCGGAGTGACGCGCAAGAAGAAGATCGAAATCCGGTTCCAGGACGAGGCGCCGCGCATAGGCCAGAAGAACGGCCTCGTGAGGCAGTGGGCCCTGCGCGGCACGCGGCCAATGCAAGCCCGCCGACCAGCGCTACGAGAGCACCTACCTGTTCGGCGCCATCCGCCCGGTGCGCGGCGCGGGTGCGGCGCTGGCGTTGCCCTTCGCCGACACCGACGCCATGCAGCGCCACCTCGACGAGATCAGCCGCCACGTCGCCCGAGGCGCCCACGCCGTCCTGCTGCACGACCGCGCCGGATGGCACACCACCGGCAATCTCGTCCGGCCGAGGAACATCACGCCGATCCTGCTGCCGTCACGCTCGCCAGAGCTCAATCTGGTCGAGCAGGTCTGGCAATACCTGCGCGCCAACTACCTCTCAAACCGCGTCTTCGAGACCTACGACGGCATCATCAACGCCGCTTGCGACGCATGGCGGAAACTTCTCGCCCAGCCGCAACAGATCACCTCAATCGGAACGCGCACATGGGCGCGCACAGGTCAGCCGCGAGGGCCGTCGGTATAAGAGAACTGTGCCGGCGAGATCGTCACCGCGCCGCCTTTGGCGGAAGGCCAGATGAACCCTCCTCGTTCCAATCTTTTCGTGAACTGGCACACGGTGTTCTTGGGTGTGGCGTCGGCGATGGAGATATGATATTATACATCTGTATTTTATAAACGCTTGGCTGACTCTCGCGGCAATGCCAACCTTACGACGATGTGAACACGAAACGAGATGGCGTGAATAGAGGCCACGTATGCCTGTGAATGAGATCGAGAAACGCGTGCGTGGTGCCGGGCTGCGGCCAACGCGGCAACGCATCGCTCTTGCCGGCTTGCTGTTCTGCAAGGAGAACCTGCATGTCTGCGCGGAGGCGCTGCATGAAAAGGCGCTGGACGCGGGCGTGAGGGTGTCGCTCGCTACCGTGTACAACACCTTAGACCAGTTCACCCGCGCCGGGCTCCTGCGGGCCTTCACCGTGGAAGGATCGAAGACCTGGTTCGACACGAATGTATCAAACCATTGCCACTTCTTCATCGAAGACGAGGATCGGATCCTGGACATCGATCTCGGTGGCGATTGGGAGAATCAATTGCCGGAGCCGCCGGAGGGCATGGAGATCGTCGGCTTCGATTTTGTCGTGCGCCTGCGCCCGAAGCCGCTCTCGTGACGGTCACGCCTTCGGCGCTGTCACATACAGGTCCGTGACAGCCCGTTTCTTCTTGCAGCGGTGGCGTCGAATGCCGCGCGCACGCGGCCGCCGGATATACCGCCCGTTATCTGCGCCCCATTCCGCGCGACATCCAACAATGCGGCAAGGTCGATGCCGGTAGCTATGCCCATTCGCTCAAACATCCAGACCAGATCCTCGCTAGCCACGTTGCCGCTTGCCCCCGGCGCAAACGGGCAGCCACCGAGCCCGGCATAGGCCGCGTCGGCAATGCGGACACCGGCGCGCCAGGCCGCATAGGCGTTGGCGCAGCCGAGCCCATACGTGTCGTGCGTATGCACGGCCCAGCGTCCTACCTTGGGAAAATGCGCCATGGCACGTGTGAACAGCCGCTCGACCTGGTCCGGCACGGCGCGGCCCGTCGTATCGCAGAGACAGACCTCGATATCGTTGCGAAGCGGCACGATCATCTGCAGTAGTGCCAACACGTCATCCTCCCGAACGCACCCCGTGAAGGGGCAGTCGAATGCCGTCGAGAGATAGAGCCTGATCCTGGAGTCAGGCCCCGCCGTCTCGATGAAGCGCGCGTATTCGGAAACGGATTCAAGCGGACTGCGCCGGACATTGGCCTGGTTGTGCGCGGGAGATACCGAGAGCACGAAGGCGAGATGGCGGGCACCCGCATCAAGCGCGCGTCGGCCGCATTTCTCATTGGGGACGAGAACCTGCGCCTCAAGCCCTTCCATTTTCAGCGCGGCGTCAAGCACCTCATCCACGTCGCGGAACTGGGGAATCGCCCGCGGGCTGACAAAGGCCCCGATCTCGATGCGTTTGAGACCTGTCGCCACCAGGCGCCTCAGATGGTCAATCTTGCGCTCGGTGGGAATAAAGGCCTGGATACCTTGGTAACCGTCACGCGGCCCGACTTCGACGATCTCGATCTGCATCATTACGCAATCACCCGCCTTTCGCGCAACTCCGCCAGACGCTCCGCCTTCATGCCGAGCAACTCGGTGAGGACGGCGTCGGTATGAGCGCCGACGTCAGGACCGGTCCAGCGTACGCTGCCGGGTGATTCGACTATGTGCGGCACGATACCAGGGTGGAGAATCGTGCCGAAATTTGTGTCGTTTGCCTCGCGCACCATGTTGCGGTGACGAAACTGGATGTCGTTCGCGCAGTCCACGGCGGTGTAAATCTTGCACGAGGGGATGTTGGCTTCTTCGAGCGCCTTCAGCAGGGTCGCTGCGTCAAAGGTCAGGCTCCATCGATCGATCTCTGCGTCCAGCGCCTCGACATTTTCCACGCGCGCGCGGTTCCCGTGAAAGCGGGGATCCGCGGCAAGCTCAGGCCGGCCCATGCGATCGCAAAGCTTAGCGAACAAGATATCGGAATTGGCCGCAATGATGACCCGGGCCCCGTCGGCAGTGGGATAGGCGCTTGATGGCGCGGCCGTGGCGATACGTGAGCCGGTGGGCTGGCGCACGATGCCAAGCCGGGAATATTCTGGCAACATGCCCTCCATGAGACTGAGGACCGCTTCCGACAGCGCCACGTCCACCGTCGTGCCGCCGGCGCGACTGCGCTGCCAGAGCGCCACCATGATGCCGAACGCCGCATAGAGGCCAGCGACGGAATCGCCGACGCTGATGCCGGCACGCACCGGCGGCAGATCACAAGTGCCCGGCGCATGATCACTGAGATAGCGCAGGCCGCCGATCGCCTCACCGATCACGCCGAAGGCCGGCTTCTTGCCATACGGGCCGTCCTGTCCGAAGCCGGAGACATGGGCAATCACCAAATCCGGGTTTTGTGCGCGCAGAGCGGCATCGCCCAGACCGAGCTTGCCCATGTGGCCAGGGCGGAAGTTTTCGACGATCACATCGGACTTGGCGGCAAGCCCCAGCACGAGTTCGCAGGCACCCGGTGCACGAACGTCGATCGAGACCGAGCGCTTGTTGCGGCCGTGCACCGACCACCACAGTGAGCGTCCGCCTACCTGCGCGCCCCATTCGCGTACCGGATCGCCCTTCAGGGGCTCCACCTTGATCACGTCCGCCCCGAGGTCGCCCAAAAGCCGCGTACAGAACGGGGCGGCAACGAAATGCCCCAGTTCCAGAACCCGCAGGTCGGCGAGCGCACTGGTCGGTGATAGCGCGGCCTTTGTGTCAGTCGATGTCATGGATGCATGGTCCCTCAGGTGTAGTTGCAGGCGCGCCACCGCGGCGTCGGGCCGCGGTCCCGGAGCATCGCCAGGGCTTTCGGCCAAGCGCACGAAAAGGCTACGGTGAGTCGGATAGAGGGTGTGGCGAGGCGAGAAAGTCGCGCACCAGCGTGCCAAACCGTTCCGAATGCTCGATCATCGGATAATGGCCGCAGGCGTCAAACACCTCGATGTGGCCGTCGGGGATGCGAGCCACGGCCTTCTCGGCACTTTCCAGATTGCCCCCATGGTCGTCGCGCCCCCATAGCACGAGCGTCGGGCATCTGATCTCTTCCAGCCGTTCAAGGACGCGATAGGGTGCGACGGCTTCGCGGTCCGCCATCAGATCCAGCGTCTCGCCGAGCCGCACGGCAGGCCAGTCTTGCGCGTAACAGAGTTGCGCGGCCACGAGTATCTCCTCCGGCAGTTTGGTCGGATCGAAGAAATTCTTCCCCGCCCGTGCCCGCCATTCAGCACGCGTCGATCCTTGCATGGACTGCGGGTCGAAGGTGGATTGCATCGCTATGATCTGGTTATGCAGCTGATCCGCCGTGTTGAAGCACGAGCCGCTGCTGTTGATAATCAGCCGATCGATGCGCGCAGGATTACGCAGGTAAAGCAGGCAACAGATCAGCGCCCCGTAGGAACTGCCGCAAAGCGATAATTTGTCGACTTCCAGCACGTCGAGGAGCGCGTCGAGATGACCGAGCTTGCTTTCGAAATCGACCCCGCTGTCCTCCGGCGGTCGCGTGAATCCGTGTCCGAACAGATCGGGCGCGATAACACGATGGTCCGCGGCCAGCGCATCGATATTACGGCACCAGATCTCGGCTGTGAGAGCCAAGCCGTGGATCATCATGAGGACCGGTGCCCCGGCTTCTCCGGCGATTATGCAGCGGGTCTGGACGCCGCCGACATTCACATATTCCATCTTCATGTCGAGCCACTCCACAAGAGCCGTAACGGGCTCATTCGAAGGGTTGCGGATTGATGAACCGCCGCACCACGTTCTCAGTCAATCGGGCCACGTTGTTGCGGTAATTCTTGTGCGACAGCGCGCCCGCCCATGCTATTGATCCGGTCGAAAAGACCGCGCCGCCGTTGGGCGTCTCGTAGAAAACCATGTCGCAGCGCGCCAAGGGCGTCGTCTCGCCGGTGATGGCGGAATGGGTATGGGTGAGTTCCTCCTTCATGGAATGGTAGGAGGAGGAGAAATCCCGTGCCGTCGCCACGATGAGCGCGTGAGGCGGCGTGCCGAGCCGCTGATCGGCGCGGTCGATTTCCCAGCCCGCCGCGCCGCCGCCGATGAGGCCGAAATCGCCGATGCGCTCGTCCTCTTTGATGTTCTCGAAGATGAAGGTGGCGCGCGGGTCGCGGGCTGCTGCGCTCCGTTCGAAGAAGGTTGACCGATCGAAGCCTTGGGCCGACATGCCGATGCCTGCAACGGATTGCGGCGCGCGTCCCATACGCCGCCACATGCCACCGAGCTCGCCCGAGAAGCTGTGGTAATATTCGCCGCCCTCAGCCTCCCACGTCCGAATACCATCTTCAGCGCGCCGCATCTCGATCACGCCGGGCAGGGTGGGATGGTAGGTGGTGCGCCAGTAAAAGCCGTTACCGCCCAGATAGATGAAGCGCCCGCCCTGCCGTTGATAGGCGGCGAGGGCGTCGAGCATCCTGAGCGAGGGGTATTCCGGATGCGAACCCGTCATGACGCATGTGTAGGGCTCGAGAAGGTCGAGGCCCTCCGCATCGAGATCGTCTTCCGTGATGACGTCGTAGTCAAGCTTGGCCTGTTCGAGCCAGTCGAGGATGTGCGTATCGGCCGGAAGCTGCCACAGTCGCTCCCCCGGGCTCATATTAAGGATCGGCC
>SCRB01000802.1 GCA_004299545.1 Rhizobiaceae bacterium | reverse complement strand
GATCGAATGGCGCCTTCATCTGGAAATGAATGCCGAAGACTTCGATTTCGTCTTCATGGCCATCGCGTTTGCTCGGGCCCTTGATATCGGGGACCTTCAGAAATCCGTCTATCTTCATTTGCACTTCGTCAGGCATCGTCGCACTCCCTCACGGATCGAAAGCTCATGACTTTACGGATGGCAGTTCGGAAACGAGCCGCAGGGAGGCGTTGATGCCCTCCAACTGATAATGCGGCCTCAGGAAGAAGAAGGCATTGTAGTAACCCGGCCGGCCCTCGACGCTGTCGACCTTCACCTCGGCTGCCGCCAGCGGCCGCTTGGCGCGGGCCTTGTCGTCGGCGAAGGCCGGATTGGCCAGGACGTAGCGGTTGATCCATTCGGTCAACCAGACTTCCATGTCGACCCGTTCCTTGAACGAGCCGATCTTGTCCCTGGCGATCGCCTTGAGATAATGGGCGAAACGGGAAACAGGGAACAGGTAGGGCAGGTTCGCGCTCAGGCGCTCGTTCGATTGCGCGTCCGGATCGACGAGGCGTCCCGCGCGCGTCTCGTCGTCCTGTAGCGAATGGGCGCCGATAAAGGCGGCGAGATCGGTGTTCTTGCGGTGCAGGATAGGCATCAGACCGAGCTTGGCGAGTTCGGCTTCGCGGCGGTCGTCGATCGCCACCTCGGTCGGGCATTTCATCGAGATCGACCCGTCGTCGGTCGGGAAGCTGTGGACCGGCAGGTTGAGCACCGTGCCGCCGTTTTCGACGCCGCGGATCTGCGTGCCCCAACCGAACAGCTTATGGCTGCGGTTGATGTTGACGCCCATCGGGAAGGCCGCGTTCATCCAGACATATTTGTGATGGTCCTGCCTCGTCTCCTCCTCGAAGGCGAAACCTTTCACCGGGACGGTATCGACGCCGTATGGCAGGCGGGCCAATACCCGCGGCATGGTCAGCCCGATATAACGCGCATCCTCGCTCTCGCGCAGCGACTGCCATGAGGCGTAGGCCGGGTTCGAAACGATCTGTTGGAGGTCCTGCGGGTTGGGCAGTTCCTGCCAGCTGTCCATGCGGAACAGGCGCGGTGACGCAGCCGAGATGAAAGGCGTGTGCGCCGAAGCGCAGATCCCCGACATATTGCGCAAAAGCCCGACGTCGCGCGGATGGTTCGAGAATTCGTAGGCGCCGATCAGGCAGCCGAACGGCTCGCCGCCGAACATCGAATATTCGTCCGTGTAGACTTTCTTGAAGATGGGGCTCTGGTCCCACATCTGCCCTTCATAATCCTCCAGCGTATCGGCAAGATCGTCCTTGCCGATGCTCATCACCCGGATTTTCAGCTTCTGGTCGGTCTCGGTGTTGTTGACGAGATACCAGAGCCCCCGCCATGTGCCTTCCATCTCCCGCACCTCGGGAGCGTGGAGAATCTCGTTCACCTGATCGGTGAGGAGCTTGTCGATGCCGGCGATCAGCGACTTGATCGACTTGATCGCGTTGGAGGATATGGTGGTGGCGTCCGACCGCGACTGTGCCGCGAGCGCCAGGTTGCGCACCAGTTGCTGCAGCCTCTCGCTGTCGTCCTTCTTGACCCTGAAGTCCTTCTCCAGAAGTTCGCCGAATTCGTCGAGGTCGATCGTTTCGGCCTCGGCGACGGCTGCGGATTTCTGTTGCTCTGCCATCGTTCACTCCCCGGCCTTGTCGTCGTCGGAGATCGCCTGCGACGCGATTTTCGCCAACAACGGTTCATTGTTCAGCAATTGGGCGATGCGTTTCTCCGCATCAATGCGGCCGTCCATGAAGCCGAGCAGCTCCTCGAGCTGACGCCGCATCTTGAGTATTTCGGCAAGCTGCGGGACCTGTTCCGCGATCCTGTCGGGCGCGAAATCGCCCATCTTGGTGAAGGTCAGGTCGATCGCCAGTTCTTCGTCGCGCTCCTTGCCTTCGGCCTGCGGCAGGGTGTTCTTCACCCGCGCCTTCACACGCGGCGCAAGCGCCTCCATGAATTTGGGGAAGCGGTTGGCGTCGGTTTCCACAAAGGCGCGGTCCTGCACCGATTTCGCGGCCTCCTTCGTCTGCGAAGCGCCGGCGAGATCGGCCATCACGCCCATGACGAAGGGAAGTTCGATCGTCGTCGGGCTACCGTAGGTCTCGACGTCATAGGCAATCTGGACGCGCGGCGCCCGATTACGTTCTATGACCTTGGCTTTGCTCTCTGCGGGCATCGGTTCTTACCTTTCGCTCACTGGGTGCTTTTCTTGCTGTCCGTCATGCCGGCGAGGAGCCGGAATTCCTTGAGGCCGGACGGGGCGAGGTCCTCCATCAGTTCGACGAAGTCCATGTGCACCATCCTGCGGATGCGGCGGGCGAGATGCGGGATCGGGCTGGACGGCTCGGTCCGGTCGTAGAAGGCGACCACCAGGTCCAGACATTTCACGACCTCCTCGCGCGAGCCGATGCGATCCGGCAGCATGCCGAAGCCTCCCCCGTTCCCCTGCCGCGATTCGGCAACTCGTCCGTCATGTCCGTTATGGTTGAGAAATTCCGGCAAGGGCGTCGCCCCTCCCTCGCCCGCGGCGGCACCATTCGACGCGCTCCAACCGGCCACCATGCGTTGCCCGGTCGTCGCTACCCTTTCGAGGAACTTGCGCAGGTCCGGCAGGATCGGCCCCGCCTGCTCAAGG
>SCRB01000801.1 GCA_004299545.1 Rhizobiaceae bacterium | reverse complement strand
GGGTTCGCCGTCGCCCGCGACCGCCCGCCCGATATGGGGAATGGCGTTGAACGACCAGGCGTCATAAACGCGGTCGAGGAGCGGCATCTCGACGTCCGAGAATTCGAGGCACAGGAACCGCCCGCCCGGCTTCAGCACCCTGAAAGCCTCCGCCAGCGCCCTGTCGATATGCGGCACGTTGCGGATGCCGAAGGCGATCGTGTAGGCATCGAAACGCATGTCGGCGAAGGGAAGTTCCTCCGCATTCGCCTCGACGAAATCGACATTTCCCTCCAGCCCCGCTTTTTTCGCACGCTCATGCCCGACATCGAGCATCGAGCCGTTGATGTCGAGGACCGTCGCCCGCGCATTGCCGCCGGAAGCCTTGACAATGCGAAACGCGACGTCGCCGGTCCCGCCGGCCACGTCGAGCACATGCCAGCCCGCACGGCGCGGCGGGTTCAGCCAGTTGACAAGGCCGTCTTTCCACAGGCGGTGCATGCCACCGGACATGATGTCGTTCATCAGGTCATAGCGCCTGGCGACCTTGTGGAAGACCTCGTTGACCAGGCCCTGCTTCTCCCCCTCGCCAACAGGCGTGAAGCCGTAGGAGGTTTCCATTCCGCCTGCCGCGGTGGTGCGGTGGTCTTTCATGCTTTTTCATCCGTTCGAAACGCGGCGGACCATAAACGATCACAACGCGGGGCGCCATCATGGCGGCCGCGGTGAAGGAACGCGGGAGAGGACATAAATTTGTGGTTCGCCAGAGGGTTCCCTTTGTCGATCGCTTCGGAGACGTTACTATCCGCAAAACACGCAGGAGAACAGCAGCATGCAGGGCGTTACCGTTATCGATCACCCGCTCGTCCAGCACAAGCTGACCATCATGCGCGACAAGCAGACCTCGACGGCCGGTTTTCGCCGCCTTCTGCGCGAAATCTCGCTTCTGCTCGGCTATGAGGTGACGCGCGACCTCGAACTGACGACGAAGACGATCGAGACTCCGCTGACCGAGATGCAGGCGCCGACGCTCGAAGGCAAGAAGCTGGTTTTCGCCTCCGTGCTGCGGGCGGGGAACGGCCTTCTGGAAGGTCTGCTCGACCTCGTGCCGGCAGCGCGCGTGGCGCATATCGGGCTTTACCGCGATCATGAGACGCTTCAGGCGGTCGAATATTTCTTCAAGGCGCCGAGCGATCTGGGCGACAGGCTGGTCATCGTCGTCGATCCGATGCTGGCGACGGCCAATTCCTCCATCGCCGCCGTCGAGATGTTGAAGGGGCGCGGCGCGACCAATCTGCGTTATCTTTGCCTTCTCGCCGCGCCCGAAGGGCTCGCGCGCTTCACCAAGGCCCATCCCGACGTTCCCGTCTATACCGCCGCCATCGATGAAAGGCTGAACGAAAAGGGCTATATCGTGCCCGGTCTCGGCGACGCCGGCGACCGCATGTACGGAACGAAATGATAGATTTGAGATTGGTCCTGATTCTCCAAGAGGATCAAACACCCCCTCCGGCCCTTCGGGCCACCTCCCCCTTATAGGTGGAGGAAAGTCGCAGCGGCGCCGTTTTCCCTCCCCTGCAAGGGGAGGGTGCCGAGCAAAGCGAGGCGGGTGGGGTCGAGTGACGGGAAAAATACCCTGAATTAAGCACAGAGTTTAGCGATCCGCTTCACTCTCTCCTCATGATAGATCGCATTTCTTCCGCCCGGAGAACGGCGGATCACCGTCCTTAACGGCGTATCCACTATGCTTTGCGCATGTTCCCCCCCGTGGGAAAGGGGCGACCATGCGCAACATGATGATCCTCGCCGGCATCATTGCCGTGATCGCAATGATCGTTCCGGGATTCCTGCAAAGCCATCCGCAGGTGGTCAACTCTCTCTTCGGGCGCTCAGCCAAAGAGCGAACGGTTGCTCCGGCGCCCCTTGTAGCCTCGGCGGAACCGGAAAACCCGCAACCTTTGCTTGGGCGCAAGATGCGGCTCGAGGCCGGCCCCGGCGGTCATTTCACCGGCGATTTCAGGCTGAACGGATATGATGTGCCGGCGATGATCGATACCGGCGCCACCTTCGTCGCGCTGAACAGATCGACGGCCGAGCGGATCGGCATCCGGCTCTCGCATTCGGATTACCGTTATGCGGTCAATACTGCCAATGGCCGAACGAAGGCCGCGGGCACCATCATCGACAGCATCGATATCGGCCGCATCCATCTGGACAACGTGCAGGCGCTGGTGCTCGACGACGACGCTCTCTCCGGCACACTGGTCGGCATGAGTTTCCTCAAGCGCTTGTCGAAATATGAGGTCGACGGCGGCGAACTGCTCCTCGAACAATAAGCGGGATCCGTCAGAGATCGGCGACCCGCCGCATGACCGCCTTGCGGCGATGCGGCTTGGCTTCCGCGATGTGGTAGGCGTCGAGAAGCGCCGCCGCGGCCTTTTCGGCATCGTCCTGCCGGCGTGCATGGATGATCGCCATCGGCTCGCCCTTGTTGATTTCCGTGCCGATTGGCAGGAGGCCGGTGATCCCCACCGAATGGTCGATCTTGTCGTGCGGATTGGATCGGCCGCCGCCGAGAGAAAGGACGGCAAGGCCGATCTCCCGCGTCGCGACACCCGAAATAAAGCCCGATCTGG
>SCRB01000800.1 GCA_004299545.1 Rhizobiaceae bacterium | reverse complement strand
CCGAGCGCCGCCATGCGGCGCTCGTTCTGGCGCAGTCCGACGAGAACGTTGCCGAATCGCGAATTGACCAGTCGCGACAGGAGGAAGAAGAAAATCGCGGCGATCGCCAGACAGACATAATAGTAGGTCTGCTTGCCCCTCATATTGAGGCCGAACAACTCGTTGGTGCGCCGGATGATGAGGCCGTCGCTGCCGCCATAGGCCTTGAGCGAGACGAACAAGAAAAACAGCATCTGTGCAAAGGCCAGCGTGATCATGATGAACTGGACGCCGCCGGTGCGCAGCGACAGGGCGCCGATCGCCGCTGCGGCCGCACCGCAGACGATAAGCGTCAGCGGCAGCGTGACCAGTAGCTGGTTCGTTCCGGGGATCAGGCCGAGGAAAAGGTCATCCTGCGTATAATGCTGGTAAAGAATGCCGACCACATAGCCGCCGAGGCCGAAGAAGGCGGCGTGCCCGAAACTGATCATGCCGCCATAGCCGAGCGCCAGATTGAGGCTCGCCGCGGCAATGCCGTAGATTAGCGCACGCGTCGCGAGCGAGGTCAAAGCGGGGTTGCCCGTCGCACCCGCTATCACAGGCAGTGCGACGAGCAGGACGAAGACCGCCGCGATTAGAACAGGTTTGGTGACCGGAGTTTGCATCGTTGTCGCGGGCGATCAGAGGTTGGAGGCAAACAAGCCCTTCGGGCGGATGAGGAGCACGACGGCCATCAGGAGATAAATCCCCATGGAAGCGATGCCGGATCCGAGCGCATCGGC
Organism: Rhizobiaceae bacterium; assembly: GCA_004299545.1. GTDB lineage: Bacteria > Pseudomonadota > Alphaproteobacteria > Rhizobiales > Rhizobiaceae > Mesorhizobium_L. Next base: position 1,265 of record SCRB01000800.1, on the reverse strand, counting down.
TTCGGATACGGCCATCACGTGGCGGAGCATCGACGGCAGATAGGCGCGCAGCAGCGTGTCGACGACACCCAAGAGCAGGCTGGCGAAGAACGCGCCGCGAATGGAGCCGACGCCGCCGACGACCACGACGACAAAAGTGGTGATGAGGATCTGTTCGCCCATGCCGACCTGGACTGCGAGGATCGGCCCGGCCATGACGCCGGCCAGCCCGGCGAGAAGCGCGCCGAGGCCGAAGACGACCGTATAAAGCATGCGAATGTCGACACCCAGCGCCCGTACCATTTCACGGTTGGTCGAGCCGGCGCGCACCAGCATGCCCATGCGGGTGCGGTTGATCATCAGATAAAGCCCGAACGCCACGAGAAGGCCGACCACGATGATGGCGATGCGATAGACCGGATAGACGAGGCCCGGCAACAGCTGCACCGATCCGCCCAGCAGGGACGGCATGGAAGCGAAGAGCGGCTGGCGCCCGAACAGCAACGTCACCAGCTGATTGAAGATCAGGATCAGCGCAAAAGTCGCCAGGACCTGGTCGAGCGGGTCCCGCTTGTAAAGGCGGCGAACGATGAGGAACTCCATTGCGGCGCCGACAAGCGCGGCGGCGGCGAGCGCCGCCACGACTCCGAGCAGGAACGAGCCTGTCACCATCGCCACCCATGTGCCGGCATAGGCACCGACCATGTAGATCGAGCCGTGCGCGAGATTGATGACGCCCATGATTCCGAAGATCAGCGTTAGCCCGGCCGCCAGCAAGAACAGCATGACCCCGAACTGAAGGCCGTTCAGCATCTGCTCCAGGAAGAGCGCCATCGGAATGTGCCTCAGGTTCAAAGGAACGCGATCCGGTGGGGGCGCGGCACCGCCGCGCCCCTCTCAGGTCGCGCCGCTACAGCTTGCACTCGGCGGAATAGGCGTCGCCGTGGTCCTTGAAGACGTCGCCGACGGTCTTCAGCACGGGCTTGCCGTCGACGCCCTTCTCGACCTTGAGCGCGTACCAGTTCTGGATCGGGTGCTGGTTGGGACCGAACTTGAACGCGCCGCGCACGGACTGGAAGTCGGCCTTGCGCATGGCGTCGCGGAAGGCATCGGCGTCCGCGACATTGCCGTTGGTAGCCTTGAGCGCGGCGCCGATCGCCAGTGCCGCGTCATAGCCCTGGCTGGCATAATAGGTCGGCGTGCGGTTATAGGCCTTCATCCAGGCCGCCATGAACTTCTTGTTGGCCGGGTTGTCGAAATCCGTGTTCCAGTGGGCGGCGACGTTG
>SCRB01000799.1 GCA_004299545.1 Rhizobiaceae bacterium | reverse complement strand
CTCTTCGCTCAATCCGCGTAAAAGCCGCGCATTGATCTGACGGCGCGACGACACAACTACTGTGGAGCGCCAGGGAGCATCCGATGCGCGGCCTTTCAGCGGCCCTGATGGCAACTGTTCCTTCCGACGTTTCGTCGGAATGCCTGGTCGTGCGCGTCAATTCCACCAAAGGCAAACCGGACCTGAAAACGACCGCCAAAACGGTCTGATCTTTCTGGCCTCGCCGCTCTCTCCCCGGCTTCAGGCCGGGAGGCGCCCGCGATGGCCGGCGGGATCGAACGCAAAAGGCGGAGAGGACAGGAGAAGAAAGCATCATGGGTTTCAGAATTGCGATCGCCGGCGCCACGGGCAATGTCGGCCGTGAAATGCTCAATATACTGGAAGAGCGCGGCTTCCCCGCCGACGAGGTGGTGGCGCTGGCCTCGCGCCGCTCGATCGGCACGGAGGTTTCCTATGGCGACCGGACGCTGAAGGTGAAGGCGCTCGATAATTACGACTTCTCCGACACAGACATCTGCCTGATGTCGGCAGGCGGCAACGTCTCCAAGGAATGGTCGCCGAAGATCGGACGCCAGGGCTGCGTCGTCATCGACAATTCCTCGGCCTGGCGCTACGACCAAGACGTGCCGCTTATCGTTCCCGAGGTCAATCCGGATGCCGTATCGGGCTTCACCAAAAGGAACATCATCGCCAATCCGAACTGCTCGACCGCGCAGATGCTGGTGGCGCTGAAGCCCTTGCATGACCGTGCCCGGATCAGGCGCGCCGTGGTCGCGACCTACCAGTCCGTCTCCGGCGCCGGCAAGGAGGCGATGGACGAGCTTTTCACCCAGACCCGCGCCGTTTTCGTCGCCGATCCGGTCGAGGCGAAGAAGTTCACCAAGCGTATCGCCTTCAACGTCATCCCGCATATCGACGTCTTCATGGAGGACGGCCAGACCAAGGAAGAATGGAAGATGGTGGCCGAGACGAAGAAGATCCTCGACCCGAAGATCAAGGTGACGGCGACCTGCGTGCGCGTGCCCGTCTTCATCAGCCATTCGGAAGCGATCAATCTCGAATTCGACGAGCCGATCACGGCCGACGAAGCCCGTGACATCCTGCGCGAGGCGCCGGGCTGCCTCGTCGTCGACAAGCGCGAGAACGGCGGGTACGTCACGCCGATCGAGGCGGCGGGCGAGGACGCGACCTACATTTCGCGCATTCGCGAGGACCCGACGATCGACAATGGTCTCAACCTCTGGGTCGTCTCCGACAATCTCAGGAAGGGCGCTGCGCTCAATGCCGTCCAGATTGCCGAACTTCTGCTGGAACGCGGTCTGATCGAGCCGAAGCGCAAGGTCGCCTGAAAGGGGGCCGGCACCCATAGGCGGTTGCCTGCAGCACATTCTCCATGTAAGGCGCCAAAGGCGGCCGCGATTGACAAGCGGCACGCCTTGTTTTCATCTGCAAAAGAAGGGCGGCCGTTCAGCCGCCGGTCTGAAATATTCGGGAGGATAGGATGTCAAAAACTTTGACACGTCTGGGTTGCGCGCTTCTTGGCGCGGCGCTGGCGGTTTATACATTGCCGGCTTTCGCCAAGGACATCGTCCTCGGCGCTTCCGTGCAGCTGACGGGTTCGTCGGCGAATACGGGCCGCTATTACCGGGACGCCTATGAGTTCGCCATCGACAAGATCAACGAGAAGGGCGGCGTCAAGGTCGGCGACAAGCAGGAGAAGCTCGCGCTCAAGCTTTACGACAACCAATCCAACGTCAATCTGAGTGTCAGGCAATACGTGCAGCTTGTGTCGCAGGACAAGGTCGATCTCCTGCTCGGGCCTTTCGCCAGCAATTTCGCGCTCGCCGATTCAGCCATTTCGGAAAAATACAAGATCCCGATGGTGCAGGGCGGCGGCGCTTCGGACCAGATTTTCTCGCGCGGCTTCAAATACATCTTCGGCACGCTGGCGCCGGCGAGCAACTATTTCGGCTCGACGGTCGAGATGCTGACGAAGCTCGATCCGAAGCCCTCCAAGGTGGCGCTGCTTTATGCCGATGACGCGTTCGACGTTTCCGTCGCGAAAGGCACGCGGCCGCTCCTCAAGAAAGCCGGCCTGACGATCGCGATGGACGAGCGCTACACGTCGAACGCCAGCGACTTCAATTCGCTTCTGTCGCAGATCAAGAATGCCAATGTCGATGCCGTCCTCGTCGCCGGCCACGAGACCGAGATCCTGAACTTCATCCGTCAGGCGAAGAGCCTTGCCGTGGCGCCGAAGATGTATTCGTTCACGGTCGGCGTGCCGAGCGCGGATTTCCGCAAGGCGCTCGGCAAGGATGCGGATTATGCCTTCGGCATGACCGCCTGGCTGCCGAGCCCGAAGCTGAAGGACAAGTGGTTCGGCGACGCGGAGCAGTTCGCCAAGGCCTACAAGGCGAAATTCGGCTATGACCCCGACTACCACGCCGCTTCAGGCGTGGCCGATGTCGAGGCGGTCGTCGAAGCCATCGAAGCGGCCGGTTCAACCGACCACGAGAAGGTCCGCGACGCGATCGCCAAGCTGAATTTCCCGAGCCTCTACGGCACGATCGCCTTTGCCGAGAACGGCCAGATCGACCTCGCCCAGACGGTCATTCAGGTTCAGGATGAAAAGCTCGTTCCCGTCTATGACGCCAACGGCTTCGTCGAGAAGCCGAAATATCCGATGCCGGCCTGGAACGCCCGCTAAAGGGTAACAAAGCGGCGGCGATCCGGATCGGCTCGCCGCCGTTTTTGATAAGACGATAAGGGAGGGACGGCCGCAGGTGGATCTGTTTGCGCAAATCCTGGTCAACGGCGTACTGCTCGGCGGCCTTTATGCCGTCATGGCGCTCGGACTGGCGCTCGTCTGGGGCGTGCTCAACATCGTCAACCTGGCGCATGGCGCCTTCATCATGCTGGGCGCCTATCTGTCCTGGCACCTCTACACCTATCTCGGCATCGACCCGTTTCTCGGCCTGCCGATCACGGCAATCCTCATGTTCTGCCTCGGCTATGCGGTGCAGCGCGGGCTGCTCAACCTCATTGTCCGGGCACCGATGTTCAACACACTTCTCATCACCTTCGGGCTCGAAGTGGTGCTGACCTATCTGGCGCAGATCGCCTTTTCCGCCGATTTCCGCACCATCAATCCATCCTATGCCGGCGCTCACATCTCCTTGGGGCCACTTGTCATTCCGCTCGCAAGGCTGATGGCCTTCGGCGTCGCCATCGTCCTGACCGTCGGCATGTGGGTCTTCCTGCTGCGCACCAGGCTCGGCCGCGCCATCCGGGCGACGGCGCAGAACCTCGTCGCCGCGCGTCTCTACGGCGTCGAACCGCGCCACCTCTATGCCATGACCTTCGGCATCGGCATCGGGCTTGCCGGCGCCGCCGGAGGGCTTTACGGCACAGTCTCGCAGATCAATCCCTATATCGGCGCGACGCTGACGGCCAAATCCTTCGCCATTGCCATCATCGGCGGCCTCGAAAATCCGCTCGGCGTCATCGTCGGCGGCCTCGTCCTCGGCATCATCGAATCGCTGACAGTGGCCTATGTCGGCGCCACCTTCGGCGATGTCGCGAGCTTCGGCGTCCTGGTCCTCGTCCTTATCGTCAGGCCGAGCGGGATCCTGGGGAAGACCGCATGAAAGGCCTGTGGCTCCTCCTCATCCTGCTGGCGCTCGTCGCTCTGGCTGCGCTTCCCTGGTACGGATCGGACGTGCTCGTCCAGTTCGGCATCTCAACTCTCCTGCTCGCCGTCCTGGCGCAGGGCTGGAACATCATCGGCGGCTATACCGGCTACGCCTCCTTCGGCAATTCGGTGTTCTATGGCCTCGGCGCCTACGGCGTCGCGATCGCCATGGTGCAGTGGAACCTCCCCTTTGGCGTCGGCATGGTCTTCGGCGTCGTGCTCGCCGTCGTCTTCGCTTTCCTGCTCGGCCTTCCGGTGCTGCGCCTGAGAGGCCATTATTTCGCTATCGCCACGCTGGCGCTGGCGCAGGTGATGGCGGCGATCGTTTCCAATATTCCGCTCGCCGGCCAGAATATCGGCCTCGTGCTGCCGCCGCTCAACAATGACCGCTTGTTCTACGAGCTTTCGCTCGCGCTCCTGGTGCTCGCCACGCTGACCGTCTTCTGGCTGACCCGCAGCAAATTCGGCTTCGGCCTGATCGCCATCCGCGAGAACGAGGAGGGTGCGGCGGTCATGGGCGTCAACACGACGCTCTATAAGGTCATGGCCTTTGCGCTTTCCGGCATCTTCACGGCGCTCGCCGGCGGTATCCATGCCTACTGGATCACTTTCCTCGATCCCGAAAGCGCCTTCGACATCAGCCTCAACGTCAAGATGATCATCATGGCGGTCTTCGGCGGCCCCGGAACGGTTCTCGGCCCGGTCGTCGGCGCCTTCGTCCTCTCGGCGGTCTCCGAGGTGTTGTCGAGCGAGGTGACGAGCATCGCCGGCCTGTTCTTCGGCATCGTGGTCGTGGCGGCCGTCGTGCTGATGCCGCGCGGTGTCGCCGACGTCATCCGCCGCTTCCGCACCAGCGGCTGGCGTTATTTCGCCGAGAACATCAAGGCGCACCGGCTATGAGCGCGATCCTCGATGTCTCCCATGTGACGCGGCGCTTTGCCGGGCTGGTGGCTGTCAACGACGTCAGCTTCACGCTCAACCGGGGCGAAATCCTCGGCGTGATCGGACCGAACGGCGCCGGCAAGACGACGCTTGTCAGCCTGATCAGCGGCACCTTGCCACCGAGTTCCGGCGAGATCAGCTTCGAAGGCCATCCGATCTCGACGCTTCCGGCCTATCGCCGGGCTCGCCTCGGCATCGGCCGCACGTTCCAGATCATGCGGCCCTTCCCCGGCCTTTCCGTTCTGGATAACGTCGCGGTCGGCGCGCTCTTCGGGCAGGGTGGCGGCGAGGCCGATCTCAAGCGCGCAAGGGAAAGAGCGCGCGATCAACTCGAATTCGTCGGGCTTGCCCGGCATGCTGACCAGCGCGCCGACGAACTGGGAGGCCCCAGCCGCAAGCGGCTGGAGCTTGCCAAGGCGCTCGCCATGCAGCCGAAAGTGCTGTTGTGCGACGAGGTCATGGCCGGGCTCAACCTTGTCGAGATCGACGAGGTGATCGAGGTGATCCGCAGGGTGCGCGAGCAAGGCATCAGCATTCTCGTCATCGAGCATGTCATCAAGGCGATCAAGAGCCTGTCCGACCGGCTGCTGGTCATCCATCACGGCGAGAAGATCGCCGACGATGCGCCCGACGCCGTCCTGTCCGACAGCCGCGTCATCGAAGCCTATCTTGGCCGGAGGCGCGCGTGAGGGCTTCGGATAAAGCGGGCGAGGCGCTTCTCGCCGTCACCGACCTCAGCGCCGGTTATGGCGGCATGCCGGTGCTGCGCGACGTGTCGCTCGAAGTACGGCACGGCGAAATCCTGGCGCTGGTCGGCTCGAACGGGGCCGGCAAGACCACGCTGCTGCGCGCCCTATCACGCATGATCGCCTCGGATGGCGGCATCCGGTTCGCCGGCAGGGACCTCGCGCCGATGACGCCGGACGAGGTTTTTGGCGCCGGGCTGGTGCAGGTGCCGGAAGGGCGGCAGCTCTTCGACCGCATGACGGTGGAAGACAATCTCCTGATGGGGGCTTATCGCCGGGCCGATCAGGCGTCGGTCAGGGGCGACCTGGAGCGCATGTACGCGCTTTTCCCGCGCCTCGGCGAAAGGCGGCGGCAGCTGGCCGGCTCCATGTCGGGCGGCGAACAGCAGATGTGCGCCATGGCGCGCGGCCTCATGGCCAAGCCGCAGCTTCTGATGATCGACGAGATGAGCCTCGGCCTCGCGCCGGTGATCGTCGAGCAGTTGATGGAGGTGCTCGCCACGATCCGCACCGAGGGCGTCACCGTGTTGCTGGTCGAGCAGGACATCCACCTTGCCCTTTCCGGCGCCGACCGCGGTTATGTCATGGAAACCGGCGCCATCGTCCATGGCGGCGACGCCAAGGCGCTGATCGACGATCCCGCGGTGCGCAAGGCTTATCTCGGTCTGTGATTTCTCCGGTTAAAGCGCGTCGCGTTTAAACGGACTCACGCGACGCGCTTTCTCTCCATGTTTTCAAGCATGTCGTTATCCCGAAACCGCTGCACACTTTCGGGCGACATGCTTTAGGCGTTCGGGACGGCCTCCGCGATCTCATCCACAATCCCGCATTGCCATTTTTCCACGCGGGTATTCGGCTGCTGATAGGCCAGGCGTGGCGAAAACGGGTCGGACGCGACAATATCCGATCCCGCAAGGGTCGCGATGACCGCATGGCCGCAAAACGGAACATGCACCTCCGAATAGCCTCCCTCGTGAACCAGGAAGAGCCTGCCGTCGCAAAGGTCGGCGGCGGCGGCCTTGAGCATGCGCGTCATCGTGGCAAATGTCTCGGATGTCGCGAGCATTCTTGACAGGGGATCGACGCCCGACGCGTCATAACCGCAGGCGACGACGATCGCGTCGGGGCGGTAGCGGGCGAGAGCAGGCAGGACGATCCGCTCGAAAGCGCGGAGATAGGCGGCGTGACCGGCGCCGGGTGGCAGCGGGACGTTGATATTGTATCCTTCACCCTTGCCGGAGCCGCGGGCATCGGCCCCGCCCGAATCGCGCGGATAGTTGTTTTCCTGATGCAGCGAAATGGTGAGCACGTCGGGGCGCTCGTAGAAAATCGCTTCCGTGCCATTGCCGTGATGCACGTCCCAATCGACCACCGCCACGCGGCCGGCCCGTTTTTCCACGAAGGCCGCTTCGATCGCTATGGCGATGTTGGCGAGAAGGCAAAAGCCCATGGGTCTGGAAGGCAGGCAATGATGGCCGGGTGGACGGGAGAGCGCATAGGCGTTGTTCTGTTTGCCCGCGAGCACGCTTCGCAGCCCTTCGACGGCAAGCCCGGCTGAAAGAGCGGCAAGTTCATAGCCGCCCGGTCCGAAAGGCGTCCTCTCGCCCAGTTCGCCGCCGCCGGCGTCGCTCAGCCTTTTGAATTCCCTGAGATAGGTGTCCGGATGCACGCGAAGCAGTTCCTCTTCAGTCGCCTCGGGCGCGGAAGACGCGTCGAGTTCCCTGATGAGCCCGGTCACTTCGAGGAGGTTTTTCAGACGGCGCTTGGTTTCGGGGCTTTCCGGCAGGCCGCCCGCTACAAGCGGCTGGACGAGCCCGC
>SCRB01000798.1 GCA_004299545.1 Rhizobiaceae bacterium | reverse complement strand
CCCCGGCGGGATTCCGCGCGCGCTCCTTTTCTATCTCGTCTTGCCGCTCATACCGGCCGCCGTCGTATGGCTGACGGCCGGCGCGTTTATCCCCCTGCCATTGCGCATCGTGCTGGCGCTCGCGCTGATCCTGCCGATTTCACCGCTTCTCGACCGGGTGGTCTTCCGCCCCATTGCCGACGGCAGCGTCCTCTTGCTGCTGACGGTCGCGGTCGCCCTGCATTTCGCCCTTGTCGGGCTAGGCCTCCTGTTCTTCGGGCCGGAGGGCGTGCGGACCGAAAGCCTGACCGACTACCAGCTTGTCCTCGGCGGTATTCCGATCGCCGGCCAATCGATCCTGATCGTCATCGCCGCCATCGTCTTCAGCGGCCTGCTGTTCCTGTTTTTCGAATTCACCATCACCGGCAAATCGCTGCATGCCACGGCCGTCAACCGCACAGGCGCCCGATTGATGGGAATCCGGCCGGAGCGCGCCGGGACGATCGCTTACCTCCTCGGCTCGCTGCTTGCCGGCGTCTCCGGCGTCCTGATCTCCCCGGTCAACACGATCTTCTACGATTCCGGCTTCATCATCGGCCTCAAGGCCTTCGTCGGCGCGATCTTCGGCGGGCTCGTCAGTTTCCCCATGACCGCTCTCGGCTCGCTCCTCGTCGGCGTGCTCGAAAGCTTCGCCGCCTTCGAAAGCAGTTCGTTCAAGGAAGTCATCGTGTTCTCGGTCCTGATCCCCGTGCTGCTCTGGCGCTCCTACACGTTCGTGCATTCCGAGGAGGACATCGACGAATGAACCCGCGCACCGTGCGTTTGGTGACCGCGGCCCTCGTCCTCCTGATCGCCGCCGCCCCGCTCTACCTTGCGCCCTTCTCCGTCTCGCTGATGAACTATATCGGCGTCTATGCGCTGGTGGCGCTCGGGCTGGTGCTTCTCACCGGCGTCGGCGGCATGGTTTCGTTCGGCCAGTCGGCTTTCATGGGCATCGCCGCCTACGCGACGGCGTGGGTGTCCGCGATCGAGGGCCTGTCGCCGTGGCTCGGCCTCGTCCTGGCGCTGGTGCTGACGGGAGCGGTCGCCGCCGCCCTCGGCGCCGTGACGCTGCGGCTGAAGGGCCATTTCCTGTCGCTCAGCACGATCGCCTGGGGCCTGGCGATCTACTTCACCTTCGGCAATCTCCCCGGCCTCGGCAATTACAGCGGCATCACCGCGATCCCGCCGATCTCGATCGGCTCGATGAAGCTCGAGACGAGCGAGGAAATCTACTATCTCATCTGGGCGATCCTGCTCGCCGGCATGCTGTTGTCCTACAACCTGCTCAATTCGCGCATGGGCCGCGCCATGCGCGCGCTCCGCGGCGGCAACGCCATGGTCGAGTCCCTCGGCGTCAACGCCTTTTACGTCAGGCTCGTCACCTTCGTCATTTCCGCGCTGCTCGCTGCCTTCGCCGGCTGGCTTTACGCGCACATGAACCGTTTCGTCAGCCCGACACCGTTCGACGTGACGATGGGCATCGAATTCCTGATGATGGCGATGGTCGGCGGCTCCGGCTACCTGCTCGGCGCTATCGTCGGCGCGGCCCTCATCACGCTCCTGAAGAACAGCGTTCAGGACTATCTGCCGCTGATCGCACCAAGCGTCGGGGGCCAGCTCGAAATCGTCGTCTTCTCGGCGCTCTTCATCGTCTTCCTGCAATATGCGCGTGAAGGCATCGTGCCTTTCGTGGCAGGCTTCCTGCCCGAGCCCAGGCGCCAACCGCCGGAAATGGCCGAACCGCTTCCCCAGCGCACGCAACCGGCGCCTGGCCGGATGCTTCTCACGGCGGAGGCATGCACACGGCGTTTCGGCGGGTTGGTGGCCGTCAACGACGTCAGCTTCGACTTGAAGTCGGGCGAAATTCTCGGCCTGATCGGCCCGAACGGGGCCGGCAAGAGCACCATGTTCAACCTTTTGACCGGCGCCCTCCCCGTCAGCGCCGGAACGATCCGCTTCTCCGATACCGACATCACACACGCGGCGCAGCGCAAAATCGCCCGTGCCGGCATCGCGCGTACGTTCCAGCATGTGAAACTCAGGCCGCGCATGTCGCTTCTCGACAACGTGCTGCTCGGCACATACACCCGTACCAAAGCGGGTTTTCTCGCCGGGGCGTTCCATCTCGACCGGCGCGAGGAAAAGGAAGCGCGCTACGAGGCGCTGCGGCAGCTCGAACGCGTCGGCCTCGGCGACAAGCCCTATGAACTCGCCGGGAACCTGCCGCTCGGCAACCAGCGCGTTCTCGAAATCGCCCGCGCGCTTGCCGCCGACCCCATCCTCCTCGTTCTCGACGAGCCGGCTGCCGGCCTGCGTCGGCAGGAAAAGCTGGCGCTCGCGAACCTGCTGCGCTCCTTGAAGCAGGAGGGCCTGACCATCCTGATCGTCGAGCACGACATGGAATTCGTCATGAACCTCGTCGACCGCATCTTCGTCATGGAGTTCGGCTCCAAGCTCTGCGAAGGCAATCCGGCGGCCGTGCGCGCCGACGCGCGGGTGCAGGAAGCCTATCTCGGGGGCGTTGCCTGATGGCAACGCTGCTTTCGATCGAGGACGTCACCGTCTCCTATGGCAAGGCAGAGGCCGTGCGCGGCGTCTCGCTCACGGTCGAGGCCGGGCAGATCGTCACCGTGATCGGGCCGAACGGGGCCGGCAAGACGAGCCTTCTGACGGCGGCGATCGGCCTGTTGCGGGCGGGCGGCACCATCCGGTTCGACGGCAACGACATCACCCGCGTGGAAACCGAAGGGCGCGTCGAGATGGGCCTATGTCTCGTGCCCGAAAGACGCGAACTCTTCGCCGAGTTGAGTGTCCACGACAATCTGCTCCTCGGAGCCTATACGCGCCGGCGCGAGGGGAACGTCATCCGCAAGGATATGGAGGGGATATTCGAGCGCTTCCCCCGCCTTGCCGAACGGCGAACGCAGAAGGCGGGAACCCTTTCGGGCGGCGAGCGGCAAATGCTGGCGCTCGGGCGCGCGCTGATGACGAAGCCGCGCCTCCTGATGCTCGACGAACCGAGCCTCGGCCTCGCTCCCCTCATCACCCGTGAGATTTTCCGCATCATCGCTTCGCTGCGGGAGATCGGCGTGTCGATCCTGCTCGTGGAGCAGAATGCCAGGGCGGCCCTCGAAACGGCGGATTTCGGCTACATCATGGAAACGGGCGAGATCAATCATTCGGGGCCGTCCAAAACGCTCATAAACGATCCGCGTCTGGTTTCGACCTATCTGGGTGGCAGCGAAGGCGAGTAAAGACCAGGAGAGGGAGAGACAAACCGATGCGGATCTTCTGGCAGAGCTTTATCGACGAAACGGCAAGCCGGCCCTATATGGAGCGGCTCTCCGCCTATCTCAACAGGATCGCCGCGGCCGATACGAGTGTGACGGTCGCCGGCATCTCGCCTCCCGACCGCGACTTCGGGCGGCTGAGCGAGCTTCGCTGCGCGGTGCTCGCCATCGACAATGCGATCGCCGCGGAAGAAGAGGGCTACGATGTCTGCGTCATCGGCCATTTCCAGGATCCGGGGCTTTACGAACTGCGGTCGGCGCTCCGTATTCCCGTCATCGGCGTCGGCGAAGCCACGCTTTTCGCAGCCATGCAGCTTGGCCGTCAACTGGGCCTTGTGACGCTCGATCCCGTCTTCGAGGTCTGGCACCGCGAACAGTCCGAACGCTATGGCATCAGCGATCGCGTGCGCCACATAGCGGGCCTGGCCTGCCTCCCGGAGGATTTCAGCGCCGCCTTCGCCGGCGACGAGACGGCACGACAGCGCATGCTTGCCGACTTCACGAAATGCGCGCTTCCGCTTGTCGAGCAGGGTGCGAACGTCATCGTGCCGGCCGGCGTCCTGCCCGGCCTCCTGATCGGCGGAGAACGCGGGTTCAAGGTTGGCCATGCGCCGGTCGTCAACTGCGCATCAGTCGGCCTCAAAGCGGCGGAGATGTGGGGAGCGCTTTACCGGATCGACGGGATCGAGCCCTGCCGTGGCCGCAGCTTCACCCTGGCGCCGGACCGCGCGCGCGAAGACTTCAAGAGGTTGATCAGGCACGGCCGCAACGGCTGATACCTACAGTTTGGAAATGCAATGAGACGAGGATGAAGCGATGATGAAGCCGGACAAGATTCTTTACGAGGCCGAAGTCAAGGCGACCGGCGGCCGTGAAGGCCGCGCCGAAAGCACGGACGGACAGTTCGCCGTATCGCTCAGCATACCCAAGGGGCTCGGCGGCCCTGGCGGGGAGGGTACGAACCCCGAACAGCTTTTCGCCGCCGGCTACGCTGCCTGCTTTCTCGGCGCCTTCAAGCTGGTCGCACGCCAGAGGAAGATCGCGCTTCCGGATGACACCACCATTACCGCCAAAGTCGGCATCGGCCCTGTGACGGTGGGCTATGGCCTGGCGGTGGAACTGACGGCGCATGTGCCCGGCTTCGAGCGGCCGCAAGTCGAGGAATTGCTGGCGGCGGCCCATGAACGCTGCCCCTATTCCAACGCCACGCGCGGCAATATCGAGGTCACGCTGCACGCCGCCTGACCGGTTTTATTGTGCCGAATTAGAACGTTTCCGTTTTTCTCTGAATCACGGAAACATTCTATCTCTTTGTTTTACGCAATTCCGGACGCAAAACCAGTTCACACTTTTGCTGGAATTGCTTCAGACTAATCCTTGCGCACCGATGCACCCCCTCCGGCCCGGAGCCTGTCCTCGGGCTCGCCAAAGGCGAGACCCGTGGGGGCCACCTCCCCCTCGAAGGGGAGGAAAGAGGCGGCGCCGCTTTCCCTCCCCTGCGAGGGGAGGATGCTGAGCGAGGCGGGTGGGGTGGATGATCTCTACCGGACCGGGATTCCGTGCGCTTCGCGGTCCCATGCGGTCGCCGTCACGCCACGCTCGGTGAGGGCATATTTTCGGACCTTACCGTTTTCCGTCGTTGGCAGCTTCTCGACCATTTCGATGAAACGCGGAATCGCGAAATAGGAAAGCCTCGGCCGGCAGAAAGCGATCAGTTCGGCAGGGTCGATAATGGCGCCCGCCGCCGGTACGATTGCCGCCATGACTTCGTCTTCGGCCATCTCGGAGCGGACGGGAAAGACCGCCGCCGCGCCGACAGACGGGTGCGCTAAAAGGACCTGCTCCACCTCATAGGAGGAAATGTTTTCGCCGCGCCGGCGGATGGCATCCTTCATGCGGTCGACGAAGCGGAAGCTGCCGTCACTTTCCCCGACGACGCGGTCGCCGGTGTGGAACCAGAGGTTCCGCCACGCTTCGACGGTCTTTTCCGGCATGGCGAAATAGCCGCTCGAAAAGGCGAATGGCTCGCATGCCCGCAGGACCAGTTCGCCCGCTTCGCCGAATGCGGCCTCCTCGTCGTGCTCATTGACGATTCTCGCCTCGAATCCCGGCCGGATCCGGCCCATTCCGCCCGATACGCCCTCGCCTGCCTGACCGGCAATAACGAAATTCGTTTCCGTCGAGCCATAGCCCTCGATCAGCGGAAAGCCGAAGCGCTGGCGGAACGGTTCGTGGAAATGCGCCGGCACGCCCGGCCCCAGCCCGATACGGACCGAATGGCCGCGTTCAGCCGGACTTTCGGGTCGCGCCAGGAGGATCGGCACCATGGCACCGAGCAGATAGGTGACGGTGGCGCGATGCTCGATGAGCGCCGGCCATAGCCCCGAGGCCGAAAACCGCTTGCCGATAATGGCGGTCGAGCCGGTGATGAGCGCCTGATAAACCGTGTTCAAGGCGTTGACGTGAAAAAGCGGTAGGCTGGTAAAAAGCCGTTCCTGTTCGCCGAGACCGAGAATCTCGGCCGTGTTCCGTCCCCACCAGTAGAGTTGCGCGTGAGGGCAGCACACCCCCTTGGACGGGCCGGTGGTGCCGGAAGTGTAGATGATCGCGGCAAGATCGCCCGGGTTCAGCAGCGCCGGCGGCTGCGTTGCTTCCGTCAATCGCGGCAATGCCCGCGTATCGGGACCGTCGATGGTTTCGGGATTGCCGGCAACCCAGATCGCCTCGATCGAAAGCGCATCCAGATCGATCGTCGCCAGTGTCTCGGCCAGCGCATCCTCGATGACCAGCAGCCGCGCCCCGCTGTTCGCAAGGATGTGCTGCAACTGGACACCGCGCGAGGCGACGTTGATCGGGACGGCGACGGCACCCAGCCATGCGCAGCCGAAGAACAAGTCGAGGAATTCCGGCCGGTTCGACAGCATCAGCGCGACGCGGTCTCCGACGCGGATACCGGATTCGGAAAGCACCGCGGCGCGGCGGGCAGCGATTTTCAATGCGTCTTCAAAGGACCACGCCTGTTCCTCGAAACAGACCAGTTCGCGTTTGCCATATCGATCGGCCTGCATCGCGAGAAGGTCGGGAAGAACACGCCTGTCCATGGTCGATTTCCCTACGCCCGCTCCCCGCCCTGCATTATTCGGCGGCCTTCGCCTGGACCGGCATCTTATCGCTCAGATCGGACGGACGCAGTCGCGCCTTGCGCCGCAGGTCGATCTCCTGCTCGCGCCGTTTCGCCATCTCGCGATGCGCCTGGTCGCGCCCCGAAAGATACGGCTGCGGCCAGTGCTGGTTGCGCGCGTCGTACCAGGCGGCGGCCTGCCGGGTGAAATAGGGGTCCCACAGATGCGGGCGCCCGAGCGCCACGAGATCGGCGCGGCGGGTGTGCAGGATCGTATTGACCTGCCCCGGTTCGGTGATCGCGCCGACCGCCATCACCGCCATTTTCGGCACGTTGCGGATCGCTTCGGCGAACTGGACC
>SCRB01000797.1 GCA_004299545.1 Rhizobiaceae bacterium | reverse complement strand
TCCTCGGGCAAGGCGGCATGACGGACGGGCAGGGCGGCGGCACCATATCGAGTAGCCAGCAGCCTGCCGCCAATGACGAGATGAAGCAGTTCGTCGCCACCGTCCTGGCGGAAACCGAAGACACCTGGAGCGGTATCTTCAAATCGCAGGGCATGACCTATCAGGACCCGACGCTCGTTCTCTTCAACGGTTACACGCAGAGCGCCTGCGGCACGGCGCAGAGGGCAATGGGGCCATTCTATTGCCCGAACGACCGCAAGGTCTATCTCGATACCGCCTTCTTCCGGCAATTGGCGCAGCAGTTCCATGCTTCGGGTGATTTCGCGCAGGCCTATGTCATTGCCCATGAGGTCGGCCATCACGTGCAGAACCTCATCGGTATCCTGCCGAAATTCAACCAGATGCGGCAGAGCATGGATAAGACGCAGGCGAATGCCATGTCGGTCAGGGTCGAGTTGCAGGCCGACTGCTTCGCCGGCATCTGGGCCCATTTCACCGATCAGAAGGGCATCCTGGAAAAAGGCGACGTCGACGAGGCGCTGAACGCCGCCTCGCAGATCGGCGACGACACGCTGCAGAAGGAAACGCAGGGCTACGTCGTGCCCGACAGCTTCACGCATGGCACATCGGCCGAACGCAAGCACTGGTTCCAGACAGGCTACCAATCCGGTAAGCTTCAGGCCTGCGATACGTTCCGCAATCCGATCTGAGCAGGCGCCCTGCCAGGGAATTCCGCCTGGCGGCAGATGTCAGCATGGGAATTATTGACCCATGCGTTTGTTGTAGCGGCCGGGTCGCTCGCCTATAACCACCGCCCGCTCGGAACAGGAATATGATCGACGCCATCACGGCGAAGCGAGGCCTTGTCCTCGTCTTCACCACGCTTCTGCTCGATGTCATCGGCTTCGGCATCATCATGCCGGTGCTGCCGGCCTATCTCAGCGAACTCACCGGCGTCAGCGTCAGCCAGGCTGCGATCGAAGGCGGCTGGCTGTTCTTCGTCTATGCGGCGATGCAGTTCTTCTTCGCGCCGGTGGTCGGGAACCTGAGCGACCGCTTCGGGCGGCGGCCGATCCTGCTCGCCTCGGTGCTGACCTTCTCGATCGACAATTTCATCTGCGCGATCGCGTGGTCCTATCCCATGCTCTTCATCGGCCGCGTGCTGGCCGGCATCAGCGGTGCCAGCTATTCGACCTCGTCGGCCTTCATCGCCGATGTCAGCAATGACGAGAACCGCTCCAGGAATTTCGGGCTGCTCGGCATTGCTTTCGGCATCGGCTTCGTCATCGGCCCGGTGCTTGGCGGCCTGCTTGGCACGTTCGGTCCGCGCGTGCCCTTCTATTTCGCCGCCGCGCTTGCCTTCGTGAATTTCCTGGTCGGATTTTTCCTCCTGCCGGAGACGCTTGCGGCGGAGCATCGCCGCGCCTTCGACTGGCGGCGCGCCAGCCCGCTCGGCGCGCTCCGGCAGATGCGCCACTATCCCGGTATCGGCTGGATCGGCCTGGTCTTCTTCCTGATGACGCTCGGCCACATGGTCTACCCCGCGGTATGGGCCTTCGTCGGCAGTGACCGCTATGGCTGGGGCGAGGGCCAGATCGGGCTTTCGCTCGGCTTTTTCGGCCTCTGCGGCGCGATCGTCATGGGACTGGTACTGCCTCGCGTCGTGAAACGCTTCGGCGAATGGCGCACGGCCGCGATCGGGTTGACCTTCACCACGCTCGCAGCCTTCGGCTATGCCGCGTCGTGGCAGGGCTGGATGGTCTATGTCGTGATTCCCGTGACCTGCCTCGAAGCACTGGCCGATCCGCCGCTCAGGAGCCTTGCCGCCGCCAAGGTGCCGCCGTCGGCGCAGGGCGAACTGCAGGGCGCGATGACCTCGATCTTCTCGATCACCTCGATCATCACGCCGCTGCTCTATACCGGCATCTTTGCGTGGTTCACCGGCCCGAGCGCCCCGGTGCGGTTCGCCGGCGCGCCCTATGTCCTCGGCGGTGTCTTTCTGGCGCTATCGCTGCTTGTCCTTGTCGTCAAGGTCACGAAACCGGCGCCAAAGGACGAGCCGCCCTCAGTCGCACAGGAGGCATGAAATCGACTGATCGTCGCGAGGGACCCATCAATCGCACATGATCTTGGTCGGCCGACCGGGTTCGAGCATACGCAACCTTTCGTTGAAGCCGAGCGCAGCGAAGGAATGGCGGAGATCGTCGCCGCTCTGGCGGAAATGTTGCCAGCCGTCATAGTGTAGCGGCACGATCAGCGCATCCGGGAAGGCATGCGCGGTCTCGATCACGTCGTTGACATCCATCGTCAGGTGGAACGGCCCGCGCGTCTGCGCCGACCCGGCAAACGGCATCACCACCCCGACATCGAACCGCCGTGCGACCTCGGCAACGCCGTCGTACCAGACAGTGTCGCCAGTGAT
>SCRB01000796.1 GCA_004299545.1 Rhizobiaceae bacterium | reverse complement strand
GTCATCCGCGAGAACCCGCACCCCCTTCATCACACAGGGGATTCTTCGCTCGTGGCGGCGATCGTCAGGGTGATGCCCATCGCGTCATACTCCCGACGCACGGATTCGGGGAGTTCGTCATCGGTGATGATTTCGGCGACGTCCCCTGCCGCACAGATCTCGCAGAAGCTTTGACCACCGAACTTGCGCGAATCGGCAAGCACGATGGCCTTCCGCGCCGCGCCGATCATGCGCTTTTTCATCGCCGCGACTTCAAGCGAGGTTTCCGTGAAGATGCCGCCCGAAACCGTATGGACGCCGATGAAAGCCACGTCGACATGGATGCCGCCGAGGAAATCCTGTCCGGGTGATCCGAGAAGCGTCGTCGATCCGGGCCGAATGGCACCGCCGGTGACGATCGTGTGGATCGACGCGGTATTCGAAAGCAACAACGCGCAGGCAATATCGTTCGTGACGGCGGTAAGGGACAGATTGAGCGCGCAGATGACCCGCGCCGCTTCACGGACCGTCGAACTCGCGTCAAAAAGAACGCTTTGGCCGCGCGACAGGCGCTGGGCCGCGATTTGCGCGATCGCCGATTTCTGGGCTCGCGCCGTCTCCGCGGCGATCGACGCTTCCGGTTCGAAACGGGTCATCGGTGCGCTCTGGATGAGCGCGCCGCCATGGGTGCGCTCGATATAGCCACGCTCGGTGAGGTAATCGAGATCGCGACGTACGGTGGACGGCGAGGCACCGAGCGCCGCAGCCAGATCCTGGATGGACGCTGCGTTCTGGATGCGCAGGCGCTCGAGGATCAACGCCCGACGCTGGGCCGGCAGGATGTCTACACGTGCACTGTACGGACGTTCGGTCATCCTCTCCCCTCGGAAGTTCATCGCTATATGATATGATTTGATATTTTAAGAAATCTTTTGATACGTCTTTGGAAGGTCATCAAGCCATACCGATGGAATTTAGCACAAACCGGCGGCAGCGAACTACCGGCGCCATTCGGCGATAGTCGATCTCATACCACCTCTTCAGAGGCCGGACGGGCTCTCCGACGAGCCATCAAGCGAGAGGGCGGCCGCCATCGACCGGCAGGATCACGCCGGTCGAGAAACGAAGCGATGTCGCGGCCGCCAGCACGGCGTCCGCCACATCGTCCGGCGAACCGAGGCGCCCGAGCGGAGTCCGACCGGCTTGCGCATCTCTCCAGGCCTGGTCAAGCCCCTTGATGAACTCCGTATCGACCACGCCCGGCGAAACGGAAATCACCCTGATTTTCGGAGCCAGCGCCCGGGCCAGGGATTTGGTGAGGTTGTCGACCGCGGCCTTCGATGCGCAATACGCGATGTTGCTTCCCATCGCCATCACCCCGGCGATCGACGAGATGTTGACGATAAGCGCGGCGTCGCCGCGGTCGAGCAGTTCACGCATCGCCCGGGCCGTTGCAATGACGCCGCGCACATTGACGGCGAAGATGCGATCGATGAGCGCGTCGTCCAGGCTGTCCAGGTCAGGGTGAGGCACGAAGCGGGTGGTTCCCGCACAATTGACCAAGAGGTCGAGGCGTCCATACTGCTTCCCGATACGCTCTGCGAGACCGGCAAGCCCCACGCTGTCGGCCACGGAAGCTTCGGCGACGATGTGGTTTCCCCGCGGCAGCGACGACAGAAGACGCACTGCCGCGTTTTCGGAACTATGGTAGCCGACGACGACCGCCGCGCCGGTTTCGGCCAGCCGGCGTGCGATCGCCGATCCGATCCCGCCGGTGGCGCCAGTCACCAAAGCCACGCGGCCGTCGAGGATGCCTGCCATTGAAAGAACCTCCTGATCAGGCTTTGGAGCGTCGCTTGTATGCGACCAGCGCCATGAGGTTGCGGTCGCGCCAGGCGCTGCGTTCCGCGAGCCCGGAAGCGGCAAGCTTCTCGCGACGTTCCTCCTCGGCTTTCCGGATCAGCTTCCCGGACCACGGATCGGGTTTCGTCCGCGAACGCGCGATCGAATGATAAAGCGGGCCCAGACGCCGCGCATAGTCGGCGATGCCGCCGGGTGCATTGAGGTCTATGGTCTCGAACGGGCCCATGAACGACCATCGGTAGCCCAGGCCATGCGAAACCGTCAGGTCGATATCGGCTGCGCTCGCGACACCCTCTTCCAGCAACGCCCATGCCTCGTTGAGCAGGGCACCCTGGAGGCGGTTGAGGACGAAACCTTCGACCTCCTTGCGCACCACGATGGCCGCCTGCCCGACGGCCTCCATTTCGTGTCTCAGCCACGGAACGACGTCCGGGTCCGTCCACGGCGCGGGAACCAGTTCCACGAGAGGGATGAGGTACGGCGGATTGACGGGATGGGCAATGAGGAACCGCGAACGGTTCGCGCAGCTTTCCGTGAAAGCCGAGGCGGGAATTCCCGAACTCGAGCTTCCGACGACGGCGTTCGCGCGCATCGCACGGTCGATCTCCAGACAGACGGCCTCCTTGACGTCGCGCACTTCCAGGACCGATTCCTGAATATAGTCCGCATCCGAGATGGCGGCCTCGAGGCTTTCCCTCACGGCCAGACGCCGCATCACGGGCTCTACCGCATCGACAAGCCCTGCGCTGTGCATGTCGGAGAGACTTCCGCGAATCCTTTCCATGACGGTGGCGCGTATGTCCGCATTTCCGTCATAGATGTCGACCTCGTGGCCGGCACGAGCGAAAACGATCGCCCAGCCGCGCCCGACCAACCCCGCCCCGACGATGGCGACTTTCCTGATCGGTTCCATCACGAGACCCGCGACTTCTCGCCGTCTGCGAGACAGATCTCGGTAACGCGCAGCCCTTCCTTGGTGATGCGCGAGGGAAAGCGGTCCTTCAGCCGTTCCTCGTGAATGGGTATGACGCGCTTCGCCTCGTAGCCCACCTGCTTCATCATCTCTTCGGTCGCGAGCACGAGATTGGTCTGGCTTCCCACGGCGAGGCCGACAGGCACATAGAGCGTTTCGACGTCCACCGCGGCGCCCGATCCCTCGATATTCTCGAAGACGTAAACGAGGTCGCCGGCGAGCACCCACGTATCGGCGCCACCATTGCGTACGGTGACCCACATCGAGCCGTAGGTGTGGCTATCGAATGCCGCATGCAGATCGACACCCGGCAGGACGTCCTCTTTCGCGCCGTCGATCGTTACCAGCCGTTTCTGGCGGGCAAGGTCGACGCCACGGACAATGTCGCCCGGATCGACGGCGACGTTCATCCAGCGCATGCGGTCCGGCAGCGACATCGCCCAGACCCATTTGGAAATCTCCCTTTCTTGGATGTAAAAGGTCGCGTCGGGGAAGCTCTCGACGTTGCCGAAATGATCGAAATGGGCATGGGTGATGAAAACCGTATCCACGTCCTTCGGCGAAAGGCCCACTTCCGACAGCACGTTCTCGGGCGAGCGCCAGTTCTCGACGCCGAATTTGTCGCCGAGGTGCTTTCCGTAATCCTTGTTGTTATAGCCGACATCGACCATCGCAACATGGCCGTTTCCCTTGATCAGGGCATAACAGTAAGGAAGCTTCACGTACCCTTCATTGTGGGCGCCGTAAAGCACACCACTTTTGTGGTAATTCTTCACAAAGCTGTACTCAAGCACCCATATTGAATACTGACCCATTGTTACCTCCCTCTTGGAGCCATCGTTGCGCACAACTGCAACAGGCATGGTTGAAATCTACCGGTGTCATCCCGGCCCGAGGCTCTGACGCGGATTGCAGGCAGGAATATGCGAGCGTGATTCTTTCGCCGGCCCGATCGATGTGATGCTGCCATTGTCGCTGCCGCCGCGCGGCGGCGAATTCATCCAGGACCTCGCCGATCGCGGCATGCGCTGTCCCGAGTTGCCCGAAATGGGCTTCCAGCCCATGCGGAACCCGGATCGCGTGCAATCGTCCTTCGAGTTCCCTCCAGCGTTCGCGGGCGGCGGGCAGGTCGGGCAGGTCGAGGACATCCCGCCGCCCGCCGGCCTCGACCAGCACAAGAAGACCCGCCACATGGCCGATAAGGCGGCGGATGCCGTCATAGACGGGGCGCGCCGATACCGCATATGCCGCGACAGCCTCGCTTCTGTCGGGAAGTCCTTCCGCCGGGCCGTCTCTTGTCGTTGCCGCATCGGTGCCGTGCGATGCCGGGACTGCCTCGCAATCATAGCGGTGGATCGTCACGGCGCGCGCGAAGAACGCATTGTCAGGCGTCCTGGTCATAGAGCCTCCTGCGGGTTGTCGCGCGTTCGATCACGGCTCCGGGCGGAATAAGCTGGACAATCGGCTCCTGGCTGGAATTCGCAGCCAAATCCTTCGCCAGGGAGATCGTGGCTTCGAGCATCTGCTCGATCGGCTGCTGGACGGTCGTGAGCCCGTGCGAAGGCCAGTGGGCCATCTCGATGTCGTCGAAGCCGACAATTGAAATATCTTCCGGGACCCCGAGGCCGAGTTCACGGCGCACGCCGTCGAGGAAGCCTACCGCCAGGATATCGTTGGCGCAGAACACACCGTCGGGCATCCGGTCGAGGTCACGCAGCTTCTGGGCGGCCTGGTAGCCGGCATGATAGCTGAACTGCCCTGCCTCGATGACGGGGGGAGTGGCCAACCCCCTCTCGACGGCACGTTCGCGGAATCCCCCCTGGCGCGCCACGTTCGTGGAGGCGTCAGGTAACGCCGCGATATAGGCAAGATGACGATGGCCGGAATCGATCAGGAAATCGGCGATGGATCGTCCGCCGAGAACATTGTCGCAGGAAACGCCGAAGGCATGCCCGTCGGCGGAAAGCCGATTGAAGAAAATGACCGGTGTTCCCGCCTTGCGGCATTCCTGCGCCGCTTCGGAGGGAAGCGTCGCAGCCAGGATGATCGCGAGGTCGGGCTGATAGTTGAGCAGCAGCCGCAGCGCTTCGTCGATTTCCCCGGAGCGATCGGCGGCGACCAGCATCACGTTCATGTCGATGTCGCGAAGCGCCCTGGTGAGCCGCGTCAAGACCTCGGGATAGAACGGATTTGTTATGTCGGCGACGACCACGCCGACGATCCGGGTCCTCTTGGTGATGAGGCTGCGGGCGAAGGGATTGGGGGTATAGCCGATTTCCCTCGCCCGCTTGAGCACCAGATCGCGCGTGTCGTGGGCAATGACCGCCTCGGCGTGGAAGGCCCTGGACACGGTCGAGACGGACATGCCGAGATCGCGCGCAAGGTCCTTCACCGTGAGGCGCGGCTTGCTGCTCTTGTTGCGTGTGATCGTCGACATGAAAACTCCGTGGGCGCGTTGAGGTGCTATGCTTCGTTGCGACCTCCGTAGCGGCGGACCCGGATGTTTGCCTGTTCGGCATGTGCGTAGAATCCCTCCAGCACGCAAAGCCGCGAACAGTACTCGCCGATCATGGTGCTCGCTTCGTCGGTCAGAACGCGCTGATACGTGCAGGTCTTTATGAATTTGCCAACCCATAAACCGCCGGTGTAACGCGCCGCTTTCTTCGTCGGCAGGGTGTGATTGGTGCCGATTACCTTGTCGCCATAGGCGACATTGGTGCGCGGGCCCAGGAAAAGCGCGCCGTAATTGCGCATGTTCTGCAGGAAATAATCGGGGTCGCGCGTCATCACCTGCACGTGCTCCGACGCGATCCGGTCGGCTTCCGTCACCATCTCCTCGTAGGAATCGCAGACGATGACTTCACCGTAGTCGGCCCAGGATTTCGATGCGATCTCCGCCGTCGGCAGCACTTTCAACTGGCGCTCGACCTCGGCCATCGTATCTCGCGCAAGCTTTTCCGAATTGGTAAGGAGCACTGCCGGGCTGGTCGGGCCGTGTTCGGCCTGGCCCAGCAGGTCCGTGGCACAGATTTCTCCGTCGACGCTGTCGTCTGCGATGACCAGGGTTTCCGTCGGGCCGGCGAAGAGATCGATGCCGACGCGGCCGTAGAGCTGACGCTTGGCTTCGGCGACAAAGGCGTTGCCCGGCCCCACCAGCATATCGACGCGATCTATGGTTTCGGTTCCGAGCCCCATCGCGGCAACGGCCTGAACGCCGCCCAGGACATAGATCTCGCTGGCGCCGCCCAGATGCATAGCGGCAACGATGGCCGGATGCGGTCCTCCTTTGAACGGCGGCGCGCAGGCGATGATCTTCTTCACGCCCGCCACCTTTGCCGTCACCACGCTCATGTGGGCCGAGCCGACCATGGGATATTTTCCACCCGGAACGTAGCAGCCGATCGTCTGGACAGGGATATTCTTGTGGCCGAGAACGACGCCGGGCAACGTCTCCACTTCCAGTTCCTTGAGGCAGGCCAACTGCTTTTCGGCGAAGTTCCGTACCTGCGCCTGGGCGAAGCGGATATCTTCCAGGTCTCTTTTCGACACCCTGGACATCGCCTGCTCGATCTCGCTTTCCGTCAGGCGAAAACTCTCAGGCGACCATTTGTCGAAGCGCTCCGATAATTCGCGCACGGCGGCGTCACCGCGCTTCTTGATATCGGCGAGTATCGTCTCGACCGTCGAGCGAACCGCTGCATCGCTTTCGGCTACCGCTTCGGCATCCCTGCCCCGCTTCAGATAGGTTGGCATGTTGTAATCCTCATGTTGAAAGGGGGGTGGACGGCTAGCGCCGTCCACCGGTTGGCAAATGCCGTATTCAGGGCTTCACCGTCGCTTCGATCTTGGTCAGCTTGTATTCGCCCGCCGGCGCCTTGCAGTTGGAGCAGTTGATCCCGGGCGCGTCGGGCGCCTGCTTGATCTCCGCAGGAAGCGGCTGGATGGTGGCACCCGGCGTAGGCTTTCCTTCCAATGCCGACTGCAATGACAGTTCCGGCAGGAACTGCGGATTGAAGACTTCCGTGACGAAGGACGAAGGCACCTTGCTGGCCGGGAAGACATTGCAGCCGTCGGCGAATGTATCGCCCTTGCAGAGCTTGACCTGATCGGCCGGAACCCACGGAAGCGGATATTCGATATTCATCGGCTTCAGCTCGCGCTTCTTCGTCAGGGTCTCCATCATCAGTTTGAAAGCGTAGCCCGCGGTTGCCGGCGGCGAGCCCGCGGAAACACCCTTGAGCCCCATGGCCTGCATCTTCGGATCGGCGAGCGCCAGACGGAAGCCGTCGGAATTCTCGCCCGTCATCGGCACCAGCTTGTTGCCCTTCGCGAGCAGGGCCTGGATGGCGCCGTATTCACCGGCCTGGGCCCAAATGCCATCGACGTCCGGATGCGCCGCAAGGGCTTTCGCCGTTTCCTGCTGCGTCGTGCGGTCGTCCCAAAAGGAGTAATATTCGGCAACGACCTTGATGCCGGGATATTGATTGAAGATGTGCATCGCGCCGTCCGTATGGCGCTTGTCCACCGAATTGCCCGGCACGCCGCGGCTCAAGAAGATCTTGCCCTTGCCGCCGAGGATGTTGACCAGTGCCTGGGCCGTGTTCTCGCCGAAACCGGCCGTGATGTAGCTGACGTTATAAGCACATGGTTCGGTCACTGTCGCATCGTACATGAAGAACAAGACGCCCTTCTGGCATCCGCGATGGATGGTCCGGTTCAGCGCCGTCGACGAGATCGGAAAGCTGATGATGCCATCCGCGCCAGCCTGGATCATGCTCTCGTAAGCCGAAATCTGGGCCTGCGGATCGGTACCGGAAATGACCTCCTTGAGTTCCACCGTCTTGTCGTAGGGAGGTGTTAAGGCAAGCGCCTTCACGATGTTGGCGGCCTCGGACTGCCACGCGTTACCGCTGTAGCTCAGCGACAGATAGATCTTGAACTTCTTGTCCTGGGCCTGGGCGTTCTGGACCAGCGTCCCCATTCCTATCGTTGCGGCAAGCGTCAATGACGCGGCCGTTGCCAGAGTTCTAAATAGCTTCATATCGACTACCTCCCTTTTGAGTTCGGCCCCTGAAGGTCGGGCCAGGCCTTGTGAGAACGTTCTCACAATTCAATGGAAACCGGCGGCACATCATCGGCGCAATCTCTTCCATGCGATCAGCCGATTGCCGAGGCGGACTACCAGTTCGCCGCGAAGGACGAGCAGCGCCGCAACGATGATCGCGCCCTCGATAATCGTGCGCCAGCCCGCGCTCAGCCCTATCGCCGAGATGACGGTGCCGAGGCTGGTAAGAAGGATCGCGCCTCCGACCGTGCCGATGAAGGTGCCGCTGCCGCCGAGGATGGAGGAACCACCGATGACGACGGCCGCTATACTCGGAAGCATGTAGCTGTCGCCCATCCTGAGCGTTGCTCCATTCGAATACCCGACCAGCATCATGCCGACGAAACCGGCGCATGCGGCACTGATCGCGTAGGGAGCGAGTTCGAGGCGGTTGACGGTTACGCCGGCGATCCGCGCCGCTTCCCTGTTGGTGCCGAGGGCGTACAGGCGGCGCCCCATGGCGGTGTAGCTCTGTATCGCCCAGGCGAGCAGAACGAACGCGATCGTGAAGTAAATGACGACCGGAACCCCGAGGAACCGTTCCTTCATCAGCCAAAGCAGCGCCGAGGGCGAGCCGCCCCGCGGTGTACCGTTGGTGTAGCCAAGCGCCGCCGAGGCGATCACGATCGACGTCGCCATGGTCATGATGAACGGCGGTATCTTCAACCAGACGACGCCTGCGCCGCTGACCGCCCCTACCAGGGCGCACACGATCAGGATTACGGGCAACAGGTACCAGACGCCGAAATCGCCTGTTCCAATCCAGTTGGTCGTCAGCACGCCGCCGAGGGTGATAAGCGCCGGAATGGACAGGTCCAGC
>SCRB01000795.1 GCA_004299545.1 Rhizobiaceae bacterium | reverse complement strand
ACCGCCGAGGAACTTGCTTCGGTCGCCGGAAATTTCGTACCACATCCAAGGCCGGCGTAAGGCGTGCGGAGGCGCCCGGAGACTGCCGGCGAGGGAGGAACCGGATGACGGCGATCGAAGAGGCCATTGCGAAAGCCCGCGCGCTGCCCTGCTGGAAGGATCCGCGCGAGATCGCGCCGCTTCCTGGCGGCATCACCAACATCAATCTCACCGTGACGGATAAAGTCGGAAAATTCGTCGTCCGTTTCGGCCACGACATTATCGAGCACGGCATCGTGCGGGTAAACGAGGTTGCGATCAGCCGCGCCGCCGCCGAGGCAGGCGTCTCTCCGGCGGTCCATCACGTCGAGCCGGGCATTCTCGTGCTGGCCTTTGTCGACGCCGCGCCGCTGGCCGAGGCCGATCTTCACGAAACGGACACGCTCCGGCAGGTCACGGCGCTTGTCCGCGAGGCGCACGGCAAAGTGACCGCACATGTGCGCGGCCCGGTCCACGCCTTCTGGGTTTTCCACGTCCTCAACGATTATGCCGCGTTTCTCACCGAACGAAAGTCGCCGCATTGCGCCAGGCTCCCCCGGCTGATGCAGGAAGCCGCGACGCTTGAACGTGCCGTCGGCAAGATCGACCTCGTCGTCGGCCACAACGATCTCCTGCCGGCCAATATCCTGCGCGGAAGCAACCGTTTATGGCTGGTCGATTGGGAATATGGCGGCTTCAACTCGCCCTTGTTCGATCTCGGCGGGCTTGCCACCAACAGCAGCCTGCCGCCCGAGGCCGAGCACCTGATGCTGCACGCCTATTTCGGAAACGAGCCTGACGCGGCGTTGCTGCGAAGTTATGGCGCGATGAAATGCGCCTCTCTCCTGCGCGAGACGCTATGGAGCATGGTCTCCGAACTCACCTCGACGATCGCGTTCGACTATGCGGCCTATAGCGCGCTCAATCTCGACAGATACAGATGTGCCTTCGACGCGTTTTGAGGAGCGCCGGCTCAGTCCGGCCCGACCCTTCCGCGCATTTTCTTGATTCCCGCGCGGCTCGCCTTTGCCTTCAGGCGGCGTTCGACCGCACCTTTTGATGGCCTCGTCTTCTTGCGCGGCGGAGGCGGCGGCTCGGCGGCCTTGGCGAGCAGAGCAACGAGCCGCTGGCGCGCGTCTTCGCGGTTGCGCTCCTGCGTGCGATAGCGTCCCGCCTCGATGACGATCTCGCCCTCCTTCGTCGCGCGCTGGCCGGCGAGCCTCAGCGCACGCTGCCGGACATCGTCCGTCAGTCCGCTCGCGTGCAGGACATCGAAGCGGAGTTGCACCGCCGTCGCCACCTTGTTGACGTTCTGCCCACCCGGCCCAGAGGCGCGGATAAAGTTCTCGTGCAGTTCGTCTTCCTCGACGAACAGGCCGGGCGCGATCGCGATCGTACCGCCGCTCATTTCAGCCGTTCCCTGTCAAATCGCCCGTTGCTGACCAATTCCGGGCAAGACGAGCTTTCCCTTCTGTGAAATGACTGCGGGAAAAACGATTTTCGCTGTCACTTCCCGTTCGATACGCTATTGCACCAGATAGCCGTTTGCCGCCGGCGATGCCACCCAGCGATGTTTGCCGCCGCAAGGTTTCGCTTATGCCGCGCTTGACGTTCCTTTATTTCGGAGCTTTTCGATGACGACGCTGACGATCCGCCGCCCTGACGACTGGCACGTTCATCTGCGCGACGGCGCCATCCTGAAAGCGGTGACGCCGTATACCTCTCGCGACTTCGCCCGTGCCATCGTCATGCCCAATCTGGTGCCGCCGGTCGTCACCGTCGCCGATGCCCGCTGCTACCGGGAGCATATCCTTGCCAGCGTGCCTCAAGGCCATAGCTTCACGCCGCTGATGACGCTTTACCTGACCGAGAACACTGATCCGAACGATGTGGAAGCGGGTTTTCGTGACGGCGAGGTGACGGCGGTGAAACTCTATCCCGCGGGCGCCACGACCAATTCGCAAAGCGGCGTGCGTGTCATCGAAAAGGTCTATCCCGTGCTCGAGCGGATGGCGGCCTGCGGCATGGTACTGTGCGTCCATGGCGAGGTGACGGATCCGGCCATCGACATTTTCGACCGCGAGGCGGTCTTCATCGAACGGGTGCTGGAGCCGCTCAGGCGACGCATGCCCGAACTTCGCGTCGTCATGGAACATGTGACGACACGTGACGGCGTGGACTATGTGCGTTCCGCCGGGGACAGTCTCGCCGCGACGATCACGACGCATCATCTGATTATCAACCGCAACGCCATCCTCGCCGGCGGCATCCGCCCGCATTATTACTGCCTGCCGGTCGCCAAGCGGGAGGAGCATCGCCTCGCCTTGCGGCGGGCGGCGACATCGGGCGATCGGCACTTCTTCCTCGGGACGGATTCGGCGCCGCATCTCGATCCGCTCAAGGAATGCGCCTGCGGCTGCGCCGGCATCTTTTCCTCCCTCAATACGCTCGGCTGCCTCGCCCATGTCTTCGAGGAGGAAGGCGCGCTCGACCGCCTGGAAGCGTTCGTGTCGCTGAACGGCACCGCCTTCTATCGCCTGCCGCCCAACGAGGAGCGCGTCACCTTGCAGCGGCACGAGCAGCCGGTGGCGTTCCCCCGCATGATCGAGACCGATGACGGCCTGATCACCGTCTTCGATCCGATGTTTCCGATCCACTGGAATGTGGCGGGCGAGGCTGGCTAGCCGCGTATAAAATTGTTACGGGGGAGAGAGCCTCAGCGAGTAGGACACAAGGATGTTTTCCAACAGCTTCCCCGATCGGGCGGTGATTGCCGAACTGGTGGCGAAAATGCTTCTGGAGATCGAGGCGGTGCATTTCCGCACCGACCCGCCCTTCACTTTCACCTCGGGTCTGGCGAGCCCCGTCTATATCGACTGCCGCAAGCTCATCTCCTATCCGCGTATTCGCTCGGCGATCATGGATTTCGCCGCCTCGGTCATCTTCCGTGACGCTGGCTTCGAGCAATTCGATACGGTCGCCGGTGGCGAGACGGCCGGCATCCCCTTCGCGGCATGGCTCGCCGACCGCATGGGCCTGCCGATGCAATATGTACGCAAGAAGCCGAAAGGCTTCGGCCGCGACGCCCAGATCGAGGGGAATCTGGCGGAAAACGCGCGCGTGCTGCTGGTCGAAGATCTCACCACCGACGGCGGCAGCAAGCTCAAATTCGCCGAGGCGATCCGCAACGCCGGCGCTCATGTCACCGACACCTTCGCCGTCTTCTATTACGACATCTTCCCCGATACGCCCGAACGGCTTGCGGCTGCCGGCATGCGGCTGCATTACCTCGCCACATGGTGGGATGTCTTGAAAATCTGCAAGGACGAGAAGCGCTTTCCGCCGGACGTGCTCAAGGAAGTGGAGGCTTTCCTCGGTCACCCGATCGAATGGTCGGCAAAACATGGCGGCGTTTCCGAGCGCCCGAACTGACGTTTCGGCGCCATTGCCACCATCGGAAAGCGAACGCCCCGACCGGCGCTTTAGGCCGCGGCGCTCAGCTGGTAGTCCTTGATCTCGGCGAAGCGGACCTTCTCCCAGCGCTCAATCTCGTAGTTCAAGCCGAAGGCATGTGGGGCGAGGAACACCGGGTCGCCGTCGAGATCGCGGGCGATGTCGCCGCGATGCGCCTCGACAAAGCGGTCTAGCTCGGCCGGACTGTCGGCCGCGATCCAGCGGCAGACGGAAAAGCGGGCCATCTCGAAATCGACCGGCAGGCCGTATTCGACTGCAAGCCGCTCCTTCAGGACGTCAAGCTGGAGCGCGCCGACGACGCCGACGATCGCCGGCGAACCGTCTTCGGGCGAGAAGAGCTGGACGACGCCTTCCTCCGCCATCTGCTGCAACGCTTCCTTCAGCTTCTTCGCCTTCATCGCGTCGCCGAGGCGCACGCGGCGCAGGATTTCCGGCGCGAAATTCGGCACGCCGCGAAAAAGAATATCCTCACCCTCGGTCAGCGTGTCGCCGATCCTCAGCACGCCGTGGTTGGGAATGCCGACGACATCGCCGGCATACGCCTCGTCGGCTGTGACGCGGCTGCGGGCGAAGAAGAATTGTGGCGCAGAAAGGCTCATCTGCTTGCCGGTCCTGACCAGCTTCGCTTTCATGCCGCGCTCGAGCTTGCCCGAACAGACGCGGGCAAACGCGATGCGGTCGCGATGGTTTGGGTCCATGTTTGCCTGGATCTTGAAGACGAAGGCGCTCATGCCCTTTTCGGTGGCATGCACCGTGCGGCGATCAGCCTCCTGGTCGCGCGGTGCCGGACCGATGGCGCCGAGCGCCTCGATCAGCTCGCGCACGCCGAAATTCCTGAGCGCCGAGCCGAAGAAGACCGGCGTCAGATGGCCCTCGCGGAAGGATTTCATGTCGAACGGGCGGCAGGCTCCGCGCGCGAGCAGCATTTCCTCGACGAAGGCGTCGCGTTCATGTGCGGGCAGGCTACCGGAGACGGCATCGGATTCCGGGCCGTTGACCTTGATCGGCTCGCTATCGGTGTCGCCGCGGCGGATCGTGTTTTCCGCCAGGTTGTAGGTGCCGGAAAAGCTTCGGCCCCGGCCGATCGGCCAGGTGACGGGAGCGGTGTCGAGCGCCAGCTTCTGCTCGACCTCGTCGAGGATCTCGAAGGGGTCGCGGCTCTCGCGGTCCATCTTGTTGATGAAGGTGACGATCGGGATGTCGCGCAGCCGGCAGACCTCGAAGAGCTTCAGTGTCCGGGGCTCGATGCCCTTGGCGGCGTCGATGACCATCACCGCGCTGTCGACGGCCGTGAGTGTCCGATAGGTATCGTCGGAAAAGTCCTCGTGGCCCGGCGTGTCGAGCAGGTTGAAGACATGGTCGCCATATTCGAAGGTCATGACCGAGGTGACGACGGAAATGCCGCGCTCGCGCTCGATCTTCATCCAGTCGGAGCGCGTGTTCATGCGGTCGCGCTTGGCCTTGACCTCGCCGGCGAGCTGGATGGCGCCGCCGAAGAGAAGCAGCTTCTCGGTCAGCGTCGTCTTGCCGGCGTCCGGATGCGAAATGATCGCGAAGGTGCGGCGGCGCCGGACCGCCTGCTCTATCGTTTCTGCCATGTTCGAGGATTCCGTTCGATCAGCGCCGGCTTTTAGCAGCGCAAGGCGCATGTGTCGAACGGAAATGGCGCGGACGGTCGCTCATCTATACGCCTGAAGGTGTTTCATCAGATCAGGGTTTGTCGAAGATACAATCGCCTGCTCGACATGGGTTCAAAACGAGAACATTCCGTGGCATGGTGAGCCATGCCTCTTGTCTCGCCTCTCTCGACAAATCCTCTTCTCGACGGTCGCCAGTCCGGGCGTGCCATGGTGATCCGGCGCGGCGTGCAGCGCATGCTGCTCGCCATGGGCGCGCATGTGCTGCCGGAACTGTCACTCGCGTCTGGCCGCCGCGCCGATCTCGTGGCGATGACGAGGAAGGGCGACATCTGGATCATCGAGATCAAATCCTCGGTCGAGGATTTCCGCACCGACCGCAAATGGCCTTCCTACCGGCTGCATTCCGACCGTTTCTTCTTCGCGACCCATCCCGAGGTGCCGGCCGAGATTTTCCCGGAGGAATGCGGCTTCATCCTTTCCGACGGCTATGGCGCCGAAATCCTGCGCGAGGCGCCCGAGCACCGCTTGTCCGGCGCGACGCGCAAGGCGCTGATGCTGCGCATTGCGCGCGCCGGCGCGGCACGGCTCACCGCGGCGGAAATGGCTGGCGTGGCGGTGCCGGTTCTCGATGGCGAAAGCGAAGCGTAGACTTTTCGTCGATGGCCGTCTTCCACGGCAGGCACTTTAGAACTCTTCTAACTAATTGATTTCTTGGAGAAATTCTAAAAGATAGCGTTTGACAAACTAGGGCCTCTCGTCTTTATGACAAGAGGCAGCGATAGAGCTGCGCCTTTGATGTCTGGGCCTTGAACCCTTTCGATTGGAGGACACTATGTCCGATCTGCCTTCCTTCCCCTCATTGATGAGCAGAAAGAGCACGAGCGCGGGAGCGCTTCGGGAGCCGGGTGCTGACCGTGAGCGTGACGCTGCCCGGCGCGGGTGTTGAAGGCCGAGAGGGAAGAACATCGCATATTCTATAGGAATTTTGACTTGGAAGGGAAATTCGGGGTGGCATCGAAGGTGGGACTGAACGCATTTCTGCAGGCGGCGAAGCGCTCATGCGCTATGGCGGCGCTGTTCGCCGGGACGCTCGGTCTGGCGGCGGGACGGCTTATGCGGCCGACACGGCGGTTGCAGGAACAGCGAAACCGGCGCCGGCAGCGGAAGAGACACCGATCGAATCGGTGCTCGGCCCTTATGCCGATCTCGGCGGCCTGCGCTCGGCGCTGAAGGAAAAGGGCATCACCTTCGAACTCAATTATACGGGTGAGGTGCTGAGCAACACTTCCGGCGGCGTCAAGCGCGGCACCATCTATGACGGGTTGCTGAAACTCGACGTCGATGCCGATCTCGGCAAGCTCGTCGGCTGGAACGGTGCGACCTTCCATGTCAGCGCCCTCCAGATCCACGGGCGCGGCCTCTCGACCTACAATCTCGAAAACCTGATGACGGCGAGCAACATCGAGGCCGTTCCCTCGACGCGACTTGACGAATTGTGGCTGGAACAGAGCATTCTCGGCGACAAGGTCGCCGTCCGCATCGGCATGCTGGCGGCGGACTCGACCTTCCTCGCCAGCGACTATGCCGGCACCTTCGTCAACGCCACCTTCGGCTTCCCGGCGATCGCCGGCGTCGCCCTGCCGAATGGCGGCCCCGCCTATCCCTATACAACGCCCGGTGTCCTGGTGACGCTGAAGCCGACCGATGCGCTGTCCTTCATGGTCGAGGTGCAGGGCAGCGATCCCTTCGGCGACCATTCCAACAATTACGGCGCCAATTTCCGCCTCGACGGCTCGGCTTTCGTCATCGCTGAGGGCAAATATTCCTATAAGATCGGCGACCTTCCCGGCGCGGTGCATATTGGCGGCTGGTATGACGGCGACAATTTTGCCGACCAGCGCTTCACCGCCGCCGGCCTGTCGATCGCCGATCCCGCCGGCAGCGGCGAGGGCAAGTGGCATCGTGGCAATTACAGCCTCTATGCGATGCTCGACCAGATGCTCTACCATGTGCCGGGAACCGACGATCAGGGCCTCGGCATGTTCGTGCGCGCCGCCTACAGCCCGCCGAACCGCAACCTCGTCGATGTCTATGTCGATGGCGGCTTCACCTATAAGGGCCTCATTCCCGGCCGGCCGAACGACGTCCTCGGCATCGCCGGCGCCTACGCCCATATATCGGGTGACGTGGCAGGGCTCGACCGCGATACGATCGCATTCACTGGAACGCCGATGCCGGTGCGCGACTACGAAGCGCTGATCGAGGCGACCTATCAGGCCGAGATCGTGCCCGGCCTGACGATGCAGCCCGACTTCCAGTACATCTTTCATCCGGGTGGCAATGTCGCCGACGCATCGGGCAGGAAGATCAAGGACGCGGCGGTCTTCGGACTGCGCTTCGCGATGAAATTCTAATCCGGGGGCATTCCCCGGCAACGAGGCAGAGCCATCGCCATGCTTGTTTGTCATTGCAACCTGATTATCCAGAAGGAGATCGAAGAGGCGATCGTCGGTCTGCTCGACGCCGATCCATGGCAGCTTATCGTCCCTGCCAAGGTCTATCATACGCTTTCCAAGCGTGGTCGCTGTTGCGGCTGCTTCCCGAATGTGGTGGAAACGATTATCCGTGTCACGGAAGAGTATCACCGCCGTGACGACGATGCGGATACCGTCACATTTCTGGGCCGCGTAAGGGAATTGCGCGGACAATATGGGAGCAGGTTGCATGAAAGGCGAAACACGGATCATCGAGCGGCTTAACGAAGCGCTGTTCCTCGAACTCGGCGCCGTCAACCAGTACTGGCTCCACTATCGCCTGCTGGAAGACTGGGGCTTTGCCAAGCTGGCGAAGAGGGAACGCGCCGAATCGATCGAGGAAATGCACCATGCGGACAAGCTCGTTGCCCGCATCATCTTCCTTGAGGGCCATCCCAACCTGCAGACGCTCTCGCCGCTCAGGATCGGCCAGAACGTCAAGGAGGTGCTTGAAGCCGATCTTGCCGGCGAATATGACGCCAGGACCTCTTACAAGACCTCGCGCGATATCTGCCACGACGCCGGCGATTATGTCACGATGCACCTCTTCGAGGAGTTGCTGAAGGACGAGGAGGGCCATATCGACTTTCTCGAGACCCAGCTTGCCCTGCTGGCCTCCATCGGCGAACAGCGCTATGGTCAGCTGAATGCTGCTTCGGCGGACGACGCCGAATGAGCTGAAATCTCCAACGTGGTGGCGGGACGGCGTATCCTTGGCCAACCCGCCGATTGGCGCGCTGGGTGAAACCTGACGATGCAGATGAGGAAATGGTCCGGCCTGTCGGGCCGTTTGGCGACAGATACCGTATATGGGCCAGCCCGCCGGGCCTGCGGCCGGCTGGAGCGCGAGATGCTCAAGGCGCTTTTCCTTACCGCGGCCCTGCTTGCACCCGCCACGCTCCAGGCGAAAGCCGCCAAATCTCCGCCTGACGCCGGCAAGGTCGTTTCGCGCGCGGTCGATAAGTTCATCCGCCCCGGCTATGCCCGGTTCCACGGTGACATGGCCATGCTCAAGACCGCTATCGACGATCTTTGCACCACGCCGGGACCATCCGCCTTCGCCGAGGTCAGGGAGGATTTCGCGGCCGCGGTGGCGTCATGGTCGGCTATCGGCATCATCCGGATCGGCCCGATCGCCGAGCGCGACCGCCTGGCGAGGATCGTCTCCTCGCCGAGGTCGCAGGTGAGCGCGACCGGGGAAGTCAAGATGGCTATCGCGCATGGCGACAAGGCCCTCACCGACGTCAAGACGCTCGCAGCCAGCAATCCCGCGCTGCAGGGCCTGACGGCGCTTGAATATGTGCTTTATGGCGAGGGCGCCAAGGATCTGCGCGGCTCGGGCGGCTCGTTCCGCTGCCATTACGGCGCCGCGATCGCCGAAAACGTGCAGACGATCGCTGTGAACGTCCAGGAGGCATGGGACGATCCCAAGGGGTTCCACGCCATATGGACGTCTCCCGGTCCGCAAAATCCGATCTATCGCGACCGGAAGGAAATGCTGGCAGGTCTCGTGGCGCAATTCTCGGAGGCGCTCCGGTTGGCGCAGGACACATTGCCGGCGGACCAGTCGGCCGACGGCAAAGCGGATGGTGTCAGCGCCGTGCCGTTCGGCCTCTCCCACAATACCCTCCAGTCGCTCGCCGCCGAGCTTGACGGAATGCGGCTCCTTTTCGAATCCTCCAAGGTCGGCGCACTCCTGAAACCGGGCGACAGGTGGATCGCCGATACGATTTCGTTTGAATTCCGCAATGCCCACGACGCGCTGGCCGCCCTGATAAGTTCCGGCGAGAAGCCGCCTGCCGCCGCCGAGCGGAGGAAGGCGATCGACCACATCAATGGCATCATCGGCCGGCTGAGCGACCTGTTTACGGCGAAGCTGGCGCGGGCTTTGGATGTCGTGGCTGGCACCGCGGCGTTGGAGCGGGGCTGAAACGGAACAATCGGCACTTTGCCCATTTGCCTCGCATGCAACGGCTGTCCCCTTTACCTTTTCTTCACACCGGGCCGTCAATGATCCGCCCGCGGTGAGTATTGAGTCCGCGTCTCGGGCAGCCGGGGCGGCCCGGCTAAGCCGGCCGCCCATGCCCCGACGATCTTCAGGGCGTCGCCGCTTCTCAGCCGAAGCCGGCAATCGGATGCGGCAGGTAGGGTGCTTCCAGCCGCGCCATCTCTTCCTCGGAAAGCCTCAGTTCCAGTGCCGCGACGGCATCTGTCAGATGGCCGGATTTCGACGCGCCGATGATCGGCGCCGTTACTCCGGGTTTCTGCAACAGCCAGGCGAGCGCCACCTGAGCGCGGGGAACCTTGTGTTCGGCGGCGATCCCGCCGGCTTCGTCCACGATCTTGCGGTCTGTTTCGGCCATTTTGTCGTAGAGTGTCTTGCCGAAACCATCGGTTCGGGTGCGCCTCGTCTCCTCGTCCCAGGCGCGTGTCAGACGGCCCCGCGCCAGCGGGCTCCAGGGGATGACGCCGACGCCCTGATCGGCGCAAAGCGGCAGCATCTCGCGTTCCTCTTCGCGGTAGAGAAGGTTGAGATGGTTCTGCATAGTGACGAATTTCGTCCAGCCGTTGTTTTCGGCGACGTGCTGGGCTTTAGCGAATTGCCACGCATACATGGACGAAGCGCCGATATAGAGCGCCTTGCCGGCCTTGACCACGTCATGGAGGGCCTCCATCGTCTCCTCGATCGGGACCTTCGGATCCCAGCGGTGGATCTGGTAGAGATCGACATAGTCCATGCC
Source organism: Rhizobiaceae bacterium (assembly GCA_004299545.1). GTDB lineage: Bacteria > Pseudomonadota > Alphaproteobacteria > Rhizobiales > Rhizobiaceae > Mesorhizobium_L. The sequence continues at coordinate 4,018 of SCRB01000795.1, read as the reverse complement.
GAGGCGCTTCAGGCTGTTGTCGATCTCCGCCATGATCGCCTTGCGCGACAGGCCGGCGCCGTTCGGACCGGGGCGCATGCGGCCATGCACCTTGGTCGCGACGACCACATCCTGGCGTGACGGCACGAATTCCTTTAGCGCCCGGCCCAGTATCTCCTCCGAATGACCGGCCGAATAGACATTCGCGGTATCGAAGAAGTTGATGCCGAGTTCAACGGCCTGGCGCAGCAAAGGCAGGCTGTCCTTCTCCGGCAGCGTCCATTCATGGTTGCCGCGGCCGGGGTCGCCATAGGTCATGCAGCCGAGGCATATTTTCGATACGGACGTTCCGGTCGATCCCAATCGCACATAGTCCATCGTTTTCATCCTTCGGATTATATGCGCTCTTTTATAGAGCGCGGAGGCGTGGAAGGGACCCACACCCTCTTCATTTTCTCTTGAACGAACGCGACAAAAAACCCGCCGCATCGCTGCGGCGGGTCCGTTTTCGCCAAAGCCTTGCAGGCGCGGACTATTCGTCCTTACTGCCCTGCTTCTTCAGAGCCGCGCCGAGAATGTCGCCGAGCGACGCGCCTGAATCGGTCGAACCGTACTGGGCCACGGCTTCCTTCTCCTCGGCGATCTCCAGCGCCTTGATGGAGACCTGCACCCGGTGGGTCTTCTTGTCGTAGGAGATCACCCGGGCATCGACCTTCTGGCCGACCGCGAAACGCTCCGGCCGCTGCTCGTCGCGGTCCCTGCTCAGGTCGGAACGCTTGATGAAGGTTTCAAGGCCGCTTTCGACCAGCCTGGCATCGAGGCCGCCATCCTTGACGCCGACGACCTCGCAGGTGACGACGGCGTTCTTCCTGAGTTCGCCGCCGGTCACTTCGCTGCCGCGCTGCAACTGCTTGATGCCGAGCGAGATGCGCTCCTTCTCGACATCGACGTCGAGCACCTGGGCCTTGGCGATGTCGCCGCGATTGTACTCCTCGATGACCTGCTCGCCAGGACGCGTCCAGTCGAGATCGGAGAGGTGGACCATGCCGTCCACATCGCCGTCGAGGCCGATGAAAAGGCCGAATTCGGTCTTGTTCTTGACCTCACCCTCGACCACCGAGCCGACCGGATGGTTGCGCGCGAACGCTTCCCACGGATTCTCGAGCGTCTGCTTCAGGCCCAGCGAGATGCGGCGCTTGGCCGGATCGACTTCCAGCACCACCACCTCAACCTGCTGCGAGGTCGAGAGGATCTTGCCGGGATGGACGTTCTTCTTCGTCCACGACATTTCGGAAACGTGGATGAGGCCCTCGATCCCCGGCTCCAGTTCGACGAAGGCGCCGTAGTCGGTGATATTGGTAACCGTTCCGGTGATCTTCTTGCCGATCGGATATTTGGTGCCGATGCCTTCCCACGGGTCGGCCTCGAGCTGTTTCATGCCGAGCGAGATGCGATGCGTCTCCTGGTTGATGCGGATGATCTGCACCTTGACCGTCTGGCCGATGTTGAGGATCTCGGTCGGGTGGTTGACGCGGCGCCATGCCATGTCGGTGACATGCAGGAGGCCGTCGATGCCGCCGAGGTCGACGAAGGCACCGTAATCGGTGATGTTCTTGACAACACCCTCGACCACCTGGCCTTCCTCGAGATTCTGCACGATCTCCGAGCGCTGTTCGGCACGGCTCTCCTCAAGCACGGTGCGGCGCGACACGACGATATTGCCGCGGCGCTTGTCCATTTTGAGGATCTCGAAGGGTTGCGGATTGTGCATCAGCGGGGTGACGTCGCGGATCGGCCGGATATCGACCTGGCTGCGCGGCAGGAACGCCACGGCGCCGTCGAGGTCGACGGTGAAGCCGCCCTTGACCTGGTTGAAGATGACGCCTTCGACGCGCTCGCCCTTGTTGAACTTGTCCTCGAGCCGGACCCAGCTCTCCTCGCGGCGCGCCTTCTCACGGCTGAGCATCGCCTCGCCAAGCGCGTTCTCGATGCGCTCGACATAGACTTCCACCGTGTCGCCCGGCTTCAGCTGGGCGTCCTTGGCCCTGGCGCCGAACTCCTTGAGCGGCACGCGCCCCTCGACCTTGAGGCCGACATCGATGACGGCCATGTCTTTCTCGATGCCCGTGATGCGGCCCCTGACGACCTGGCCCTCGCCGGAATGGCCGTCGGAAAAGGATTCTTCGAGCATTTTCGCGAAATCGTCGCGCGTGGGGCTCGACCCACTCAGTTGAGCTTCTGGCATACTTTCTCCTGAAATGCCCCTCCGTTTCCCGGGAGGCGGGCGCCTGTGGTTCGTGTTGCACATGCCTTGCCGTGCATCCCGGCTCAAAAGCCTGTTTGCCGCTTCTCTAAAACGGCGGTCGGCGCATGCGGATGCTGGAAAGGCGGTTCGCGCAGGTAATGCCGGGCATGACTGGCCCCTGATAGGGGGAGACGGTGCCCCGCGATCAACCGCGGTTTCCTTCGGCGAGCGCCTTGTCGATCAGGGTTTTCGCTGCCAGAAACGCCGTTTCTATATCCATTTCGGTCGTATCGAGCAAGTGCGCATCGCTCGCCGGCTTCAAGGGCGAGTCCGTTCGTCCCATGTCGCGTTCGTCGCGGCGCCGAATATCGGCCAGTATGGTGGCGAAATCGCCCGCGCCGTCATTGGCTTCGATCTCGGCCAGACGCCGGCGCGCCCGGACTTCGGCGCTCGCCGTGACATAGAGCTTCACCGTCGCGTCGGGGCAGACAACGGTGCCGATATCACGTCCGTCGAGCACCGCGCCGGACGCCTGGGCGGCGAAAGCACGCTGCTTTTCGACCAGGACCCTGCGCACTTCCGGGATGACGGCCACTTTCGAGGCGGCCTCGCCTACCGCATGCGCCGAGAGAGACGAACGGTCAAGGCTGGAAAGATCCACCAGCTTCGCCGCTGCGATGGCATGTGGCTCGTCGCCGAGCGGCCAGCCCTTTGACAGAAGCATGTGCGCGACCGCACGATAGGTGAGGCCCGTGTCGAGATGCGGCAGGTGGTAATAGTCCGCCAGCCTTGTGGCGAGCGTGCCCTTGCCGGCGCCGGCCGGCCCGTCAATGGCGATGGTGAGGGGATGGGACGGCATGGCGGGCCGCTACACCGACCGCATCAGTCCGCCATCCACCCTGAGGCTTTGGCCGGTGATGTAGCCGGCGTCGTCGGACAGCAGGAAGGCGATCGTCGCCGCGATTTCACTGGCCTTGCCGTAGCGCCGCATCGGTACGCTGTCGCGCCGCTCGTCGGTCTGGGGCAGGCTGTCGATCCAGCCGGGCAGCACATTGTTCATCCGCACATTATGGGCGGCATTCTGGTCGGCGAAGAGTTTCGTATAGGTGGCAAGACCGGCGCGCGCCACGGCCGAGGTCGGGAACATCGAAGCGGGCTCGTTCACCCAGGCGGTCGAGATGTTGACGATGGCGCCCTTTTTCGCGGCGATCATGATCGGTGCGACCAGCCGCACGGCGCGCACGACATTCATGAAATAGGTATCGAAGCCGGCGTGCCACTGTTCGTCGGCGATCTCAAGCAAGGGCGCGCGGGGCCCATGGCCGGCGCCGTTCACGAGCGCGTCGATGCGGCCCCATTTCTCCATGGTGAGGTCGACAAATCGCTTCAGATCGTCGCTCGACTGATTGGAGCCGGTGAAGCCGAGGCCGCCAAGTTCCTTTCCGAGCGTCTCCCCCTTACCGGAGGAGGAGAGCACGGCGACCGCGTAGCCGTCCGCCGCCAGCCGGCGCGCGGCAGCGGCGCCCATACCCGTGCCGCCGCCAACCACCATCGCCACCTTGCGCTCAGCCATTGTCTTCCTCCTGTTCGATTTCCGCTCCGAGTTTCTGCATCAGGCCCATGAATTCGGGGAAACTGGTGGCGATCATGCCGGCGTCATCGATCGTCACCGGCTTTTCGGCGGCAAGACCCATGACGAGGAACGCCATGGCGATGCGGTGGTCGAGATGGGTGGCGACGGTTCCCCCGCCGAAGCCCCTGCCGCCCGGGCGGCCGCGCACCGCAAGGGAGGCA
>SCRB01000078.1 GCA_004299545.1 Rhizobiaceae bacterium | reverse complement strand
CTCCCGGCTTTGTCTCAATCCAATCGCGGCTTTTGATTGATCCTCGATAGCCTGATAGAGCCCGAATTCATCCAAAGGCTCGGTTCCGAGCGCGGCCACGAACTGCTCTCTGTTTGAAACCGCGAGCGCCTCCGCTGTCTTCCTGTCTCCCAGATTCGACTGGAATATCCCGGCCGCCGATATCGGCAAGAAATCTTCGTACACTATGGGTTCGAAATCGACATGGCCTGCTTTGATCATTGACTCCAGATCCATAGTCTCTGCGAGACTGTGCTTTTCTGTGATAAAATACTGGTAGAAGGCGAGTCCATCGCGTCGCATGTCCTCGTGAGTATCGGGAAAGCGACGGAACGATTCCGTGAGCGCATACATATATCGATCCGCATTCAAGCCATCCGCTGCCGGCGGCTCTATCGAACGCGCTTCACGCAAGCAGGAATCATAGAGATCCCGTCCTTTCCGGGTCAGCGCGATGCCACGTTGCTCTATCTCGCCAAAACGCGCGGTATGCGTTCCGGGAACGCCTGCTCCGCCCTCGCCCAGAAACGAAATCTGCTCCTGAAGCGCCTTGAAGCTGGTCTGGCGGAGAAGGACGGGACATTTGCGGCGTGGTGGCCCTTCGATAACCGCTTTGGCGTCCATCCCCCGGGCAGTCATGCTTTCCTGGGCCGCATCGATATCAAGCACCCTCGGGGTCAGATGATTGATATGCGGGCCCTTGAAACTGACAATGTCGGCGGCCAGGCGATGTGAAACGTGCAGCTTGAGGTAGGTCGTTGCCGTCACTATCGCTTGAGAGCGCCAGCTGAACATCCTGACCGCTTCGTCGATAAAGCCTTCCGCCATGCCGCTTTCGACGCCACCCGTGGCCTCGGCATGGTCGATCAATTCGCGCAGCACCGGGCCGAAAATATCTCTCTTGGCAAGGATAGCCGCAGCCTCGTCCCTCACTTCCTTCGGCTCGATCAATTCCGATCGAAGCAGGGACGTGAAGACACGGAACGGATTTCGCCGCAATTCCTCCGCTGAAACAGGTCTGAACGCCGTGGCATGAACAGGCAGGCCCGCCACCGACAGGTCATAATAGCCGACCGGCTCCATGCCCATGATCGAAAACAGCCGGCGTATCGTATGCAATTCATCCGGTCGTCCCAGGCGGATCGCTCCATGCCGCTCTTCGGAGATGCGGTCGAGATTATCGAGCTTCCTCAAGCGATTGCGAAGCTCTGGATCCGATCTCAACACAGTCTCGTTGATTTCGCCCACAAGACTGAGCAGGTCCGTATAAAGCGGTACCTCCGCCCGATACATCCGTGACATGGCGCCGGAGAACATGGCACGCAATTCACTTTTGGGAATTGTTGAAGGCAAGGACCGGTCTCTTCGGAATCTCCAAGGGATGATGCGATCAGATTGAACTGCCTCATTCCTTGACTATTTTCTTGGGCGCGATCTTTTCGGAAAGCTGGTGCTCACTTTTCCGGATCATGCCACTTCGACTGCCCTTCCGGGCAGCATCTATCACCACCCACCTTGAGGGTGTTGAGTACATCGGCAGGCCGAACACTATTCCGGCCTGCTGCGTTATGGAGACGGAAGTCTTCGCTATTCTTGCCAGTTGCGGACGAGCTTCACTTCGCCATCCTGCCATTGGCCATACCCCAGGTCAGTTGGGCCGGAATGGTGCCCGGCTGAGTAGTCCAGCGGGGGTACGAGCCCGGTTTTCAGAACCTTGAGCGATTCGAGCCCATTCATGAGGCTTTCCCTCGTCAAATTCTTGCCTGCGGCACGAGCACCTTCGGCGAAGGCCTTGGCCCCGGCCATGCCCATAAAGGCCCAATAGCCGGCCGGCGTTTTCGGAGCATATTTCTGCAGGATGGAAATTGCCTGTTCGACCGCCGGCGTTTTCATGGCGGTCACCGCGCTGTAAAGCTCAAGATACAAACCATTGATCGCCGAGCCTGCCAATCGCTTCGCGACGTCGTCGCCCAGTTGTTGCGTCGCGATGACGTTCGTCTTCCAACCCATCTTCTCGGCTTCGATGAGCATCAATGCCCCCTGCTTCGGGATTGCAGAGTTGATGACGGCATCCGGGTTAGCCTGGCGCAATTGCTGTGCCTGAGGGCTTACGTCGATATCGCTTGGAACGTACGAAGCGGTTGCGACGATCTCCAGCCCGTTCTGCTTGGCGTAGGTTTTGACACCTTCAAGAATGTCTTTGCCGAACTGATCGTCCTGATAGAAAACGGCAAGCTTCCGAGCTTTCAAATTCTCCGCGACGAATTTCGCCATTGCCGTGCCATGCGTGCTGCCGGAAGGAGAGAGCGGGAAAACGATCCGGTCCTTCGGCGTGTTAAGAGCGGGGTCGGTGGCCAGCGGAGCGATAAGGGGAATGCCCCGCCGCTTGAGATATGGAAGCGCAGCCATATTGGTGGCGGTTCCGAGCGTGCTGACTACGGCCAGAACGCCCTCACGATCCACCAATTCTCGCGAGACTGCCACAGCCTGTTGAGGGTTGTAGCTGTCGTTTTGTGCGATCCAGTTCACCTTGCGGCCGTTGATGCCACCCTGGTCGTTCACCCATTGAAAGTATGAGGCCGCCCCGTCGCGATACTGGGCCGCTCCGGCGGCCAGCCCACCCTGCAAGGGCATAAATGCTCCGATCTTGATCTCGGTATCGGAAACGCCTTCACTTGCTGCATATGATGGACGAAGAGCGGGCAACGACAGTGCCAGACCGGCGGCTGTTCCCTTGAGTAATGTTCTTCTGCTGATGGTCATCTTTTCCTCCAATGTTACAGGCAGACTGACAATTAATTGCCACCCAGATAGGCGGCTGTGACGGAAGGATCCTTGCTGAGGTCGCAAGCACGCCCCGACATCCTGATGGTGCCCCTTTCCATCACGTAACCTTCCGTCGATACGCGTAGGGCTTGCCGCGCATTCTGTTCGACGAGAACGACAGCGATGCCGCCGGCATTGATGTCGCTGACGATCCTCATGATCTGGGTGACGAAAAGGGGCGCGAGGCCCAGGCTCGGCTCGTCGAGAAGCAGCAGTTGGGGGCGGGACATCAAGGCCCGTCCGATAGCAAGCATTTGCTGTTCTCCGCCGGATAGGGTGCCGGCCCGTTGATTGTGCCGTTCTTCCAGTCGGGGGAACAAAGCAAAGATACGATCCCGGTCGCTCCGGATCCCATCCGGATCGCGGCGCAGATAAGCTCCCATCCGCAAATTCTCGTCGATCGACAAATCGGAGAAAATCTGTCGCCCCTCAGGCGCCATCGCCACGCCGCGATGCATCAAATCCGTGGGCTTTTTGCCCCGCACTTCCTCACCGTTGAGACGGATGGACCCTTCGGTCACGCCCTCGATGGAACCCATGATACTGTTTAGAAGTGTCGATTTGCCCGCGCCGTTGCTGCCCAGGAGCGCCACCACAGCGCCGTCGGGAATCGTCATGCTCACGTCACGCAGCGCGGTGATGCCGCCGTAGCGGGCGAAAAGCCCTGAAATTTCAAGCATCCTCCCCCTCCACTCCCAGATAGGCGTTCACCACAATCTTATTTCGACGAACCTGTTCCGGTGTTCCCTCGCAGGCGATTTCACCGTCAACGAGAGCCAGCACGCGATCGCAAAAATTCATCACCAGCGCCATATCGTGCTCGACCATCAGAATCGCCGTTTCCCGGTCCCGCACCAGGGCTTGCAGCTTCTCTCCAAGCTCGCGGGATTCAACGCCATTCAAGCCAGCGGCAGGCTCATCAAGCAGGAGAAGGCGCGGCCTCGCCGCCAGAGCACGTGCGAACTCAACGGCTTTCCTCGTGCCGAACGGAAGCTCGGACACACGTGTCCTCGCGACTGATCCGAGGTCGAGCTTCTGGATCAGTTGCAAGGCTTCACGGATTGCCGCTTCGTGGCTTCGCCGCGCTTCCGGCAGGTTGAAAAGTTCGGCCACAAACCCCTTGCGATAGAACGGGCTGCCGCCGACAACGACATTTTCGAGGACCGTCGCGTCGTCGAACAGTTCGAGATTCTGGAAGCTTCGCGTAATGCCGAGCGGGGCAAGCTTATGAATAGGGACACGCATCAGGTCCCGACCGCCATATTCGATCTGTCCGCTCGTGGGCCGTTGAACGCGGCTTATGCAGTTGAGCAGGCTGGTCTTCCCAGCGCCGTTAGGGCCGATAAGACCAAAAATGCCGCCCCCCTGTGGAATCTCGAAGCTGACCCCATGGAGCACACGCACACCACCATAGGAAAGCGTCAGGCCGTCTACATAAAGCAAGGCGCTCATTTGCCGACCTCGCTCAGCTTTTCCAGCTCCACCGAGGAGTTGTTTTCAGGTGGAGATTTGCGCCTGGAAGAAAAAAGCGTGGCAACGGCATGAGGGAGACTTGCGAGACCCCCAGGGAGAAGCCTCATGCAGGCTATAAGCAGCAGGCCGTATATGACTTGCTGGGCCTGCTGGAAATCACGCAGGATCTCCGGCGCCACGGCATAGAAGATGCCGCCGACCAGAGCCCCACCGATCGACCCCAATCCGCCGATCACCGCCATCGTCAGGAAGTCGAGGGAAACCAGCAATGTGAATGAATCGGTGCTGAGTTGCCCCAGCAGTGCACCGTAGAAGGCGCCGGAGACGCCCGTGAGGGCGGCGCTCACGACGAAGGCGACAATGAGGTGATAGGCTCTGCCGACACCCGCGGCCTGTGCGGCAATCGGGCTCGACCGCAATGCCTTCAGGCTGATGCCCAGAAACGATTTCTGGAAATTCCGGACCAACCATATGGCCACGAGCAAACAGGCCAGGATGATGAGATAGTAATGTCCATCATCATCGATCTCATATCCGAAAAGGCTTGGACGCGGCACAAGCATACCTTGTCGCCCACCGGTGACGCTATCCCATTGGAAGAGTACCTGCTGAACCACGATCGCAAGGCCGAGCGTCGCGATTGCGAGATAGTGCCCTTGCACGCGAAGCGCCGGCATGGCGGCAATCGCTCCGAATACACCGGCAATAACGGCGCCGCCGATCACCGCCAGCGGGAAGGGCACGCCGAAACGCACCGTCAGGACCGCCGAGCCATATGCCCCTAATGCCCAGAACGCGGCATGGCCGAGGGAAATCTGTCCACCCAGACCGAGGAGGACGTACATGCCGAGACCGACGAAGCCATAAATGGCCGCCATCGCCAGGATGTATTGAGCGTAGGGCCCGACCAGGAACGGGGCGGCCACCGCGGCCAGCAGCGTCAAGCCGGCGAAAATCGCTTTCGGAGTCATACCCGCCGACTCCCCCCGCTCGAGAATATGCCCGATGGCCGCAACATGAGCACCGCGATGATCAGCAGGAAGGCGAACGCGTCCTTGGAGCTTGCCGACACATAGGCCCCCAGCATCGTCTCTATGACGCCGAGCAGCAGGCAGCCGACTACCGTTCCCGGCAAGCTCCCGAATCCACCCAGGATCGCACCGGCAAATCCCTTGAGCAGGATTGGGATCATCATGTTGGGTCCGAGAAAGGTCAGCGGTGCGATCAGCATCCCCGCCGTGACCGACATGCCTCCCGCAAAGGCCCATGAGATGGCCGTCACGCGATGCAGCTTGATGCCCATCAACGCGGCGGCCTTGGGATTTTGGCTGGTCGCCCGCATCGCAACGCCTTCGCGCGTATATTCAAAAAAGGCGTAGAGCAGCGCCATCATGACCAGGGCGACGAGGATGATGGCGAGGTTGGCCGGAGTGAACTGGATCCCGGCGAGATCGATCGGCGCCTGCGAAAGAAGAGACGGAAAGCGGAAAGGATCATAACCC
>SCRB01000794.1 GCA_004299545.1 Rhizobiaceae bacterium | reverse complement strand
CCTCGGCCTTTCCGGCACCTCTCCCTCGAAGGTCCCCATGTGGACGAAGCCGATGACGCGCTCGGCTACGCCACGAACTGGATCTCCAACTGGTACGCGGATGACGCGGAAGGCCGGCTTATCCTCGGCCTTGCGCCGCACGAGCGCGTCATCGGCTTCGTCCACATGGGGACCTTCGAGGGAGAGGTGCCGGAAAGGCCGAGGCCTGACAGTTCCAGGCTCTATGGCGACTATGCCGGACCGTGGGAGAAGGAACGGCACGCGCTCTGATCGGGAAATGCGGGAGAACCGTCTTGCAGAAAGGCACCAAACCCGAATAGGTCATCAAGATTGACATGGATCGGGCATCGCGCGTAGTGCAAATTGCCTTGAGAGGAGTGATCCATGCAGTCTTGGCCTGATCGATATGCGCGGCGTGCAAATCGCATGCAGGCGTCGGAGATTCGTGAGCTTCTGAAGCTGCTCGACCAGCCGGACATCATTTCCTTTGCCGGCGGCATTCCGGACGCAAAGCTTTTCCCCTCCGAAGTGTTCGCCGAGGCCTATGGCGAGATTCTTTCCGGCGAGGGGGCCGGCGCGGCCCTGCAATATTCGGTGAGCGAGGGCTATCTGCCGCTCCGCGAATGGCTGGCGGAGCACATGGCTCAAATCGGCGTTCCCTGTTCGCCCGCCAACATCGTCATCACGTCCGGATCGCAGCAGGCGCTTGACTATCTCGGCAAGCTCTTCCTGTCGCCGGGCGACACCGCGCTGGTGACGCGGCCGACCTATCTCGGTGCATTGCAGGCCTTCAGCGCCTATGAGCCGCGCTACGACCAGCTTGTTCCCGAGGGTGGGAACCGGACGCCGTCCTCCTATCGCCAGGCAGCGGAAGCAGCGGGCGGGCGTATGGCCATGGCCTATCTTACGCCTGATTTCTCCAATCCGTCCGGCGAAACGCTTAACCGCGCGGCGCGCGAGCGTGTGCTCGACCTTTGCACCGAACTCGACATCCCGCTGATCGAGGATTCGGCCTATCAGGCACTCCGCTACGACGGGGAGGCGATGCCGGCCATTCTCGCTATCGATTGCGAACGCACCGGCGGCATCGACGATGCCCGGACGATCTATTGCGGCACCTTTTCCAAGACACTGGCGCCGGGCCTGCGCGTCGGTTGGGTCTGTGCCGCCAGGCCCGTCATCTCCAAGCTCGTGCTGATGAAACAGGCGTCCGATCTGCACAGCCCTTCGATCAACCAGATCGCCATCCATCGCGTGGCACAAGCCTGCTACGAGCCGCACACGGCCATGCTGCGCGAGAATTATCACAAGCGGCGCGACTGGGTGCTCGAAGCTTTGGCGAAGGAAATGCCGGCGGGTGTCAGTTGGACGAAGCCTGAGGGCGGCATGTTCATCTGGGTGACGCTGCCGGAAGGGCTTGACGGCGCGGCGCTGCTGGAGCGCGCGGTGAAGACTGAACGCGTCGCCTTCGTGCCCGGCAAGGCTTTCCATGCCGATGGCGGCGGCGCCAATACCATCCGCCTGAGTTTCTCTCTCGCCGACGAAAAGGCGGCGAAAGAGGGCGTCGCAAGACTGGGGCGGGTCGTGAAGGCGGCGCTTGGAGGGGCAACGGGATAGCCGCCTCGCCCGGCTCGCCACATGCCGGCGATTGCAAGTCGCGCGGCAATCGGATTACTTGACTTCCAATCCTCGCGCCATGGACCGGTTCAGCCCATGCACCCTGCGTTATCGATCATTTTGTTCACGACCGCATCCGGGCTGGGCTATGGGCTTGCAGCGTTGCTTGGACTTGGCCTGCTGGATCCCGCGCATATTGCCACCCGTATCGCCTATGTCGTTGCGGTTGCCCTGATCGGCGGCGGGCTAATGTCGTCCACGCGCCACCTTGGCAATCCGCAACGCGCCTGGAGGGCGCTGTCGCAATGGCAGTCGAGCTGGCTGTCGCGGGAAGGCGTGATGGCGATCGTCACCTTCGTTCCGCTCCTCGCTTCGGCATGGCTCTCTATCGTCGAGGGACGCTATTCACCCGTTTCCGGGCTTCCTCAAACTGTTTTGGCGCTCGTCACCGTCTATTGCACGGCAATGATCTATGCCTCCCTGAAATCCGTCCACGCCTGGCATACGAAGCTGACCCCGCTTTGCTATGTGCTTTTTGCCGTCGCCGGCGGCGCCATCCTTGCCATGTTTTTCGCGACCTGGGCAGGCGGTCCGGTGCGCGCTCTGGCCGCAATCGCTATCGTCGCGCTCGTGGCGGCATGGATGGCGAAAACCTCGTGGCGGCGCCATATGCGCGAA
>SCRB01000793.1 GCA_004299545.1 Rhizobiaceae bacterium | reverse complement strand
AGGAAGAGGGCGATCAGGACATCGTCGCGGAGGCGGAGGCTGCCATAAGGGCGCTTTCGGCCGAGGTGCGCGCCTGCCAGATCGAGACGATGCTCTCGGGCGAGGCTGACGCGAACGACACTTATCTCGAAGTGCATGCCGGCGCGGGTGGGACCGAGAGCCAGGACTGGGCGGCGATGCTCCTGCGCATGTACACCCGCTGGGCCGATCGTCGCGGCTTCAAGGTCGAGACGCTCGAGATCCACGATGGCGAGGAGGCGGGCATCAAGTCGGCCACCATCCTCGTGAAGGGGCATAATGCCTACGGCTGGCTTAAGACGGAGTCAGGCGTTCATCGTCTTGTTCGGATTTCGCCCTACGATTCCAACGCCAGGCGCCACACCTCCTTCGCCAGTGTCTGGGTCTATCCCGTCGTGGACGACTCGATACAGATCGAGATCCCCGAATCGGACGTCCGCATCGACACTTACCGCTCGTCCGGTGCCGGCGGCCAGCATGTCAACACGACCGATTCCGCCGTACGCATCACGCATATACCGACAGGCATAGCGGTTGCCTGCCAGGCCGAACGCTCCCAGCACAAGAACCGCGCGACCGCGTGGGAGATGCTGCGCTCGCGGCTCTATGAGGAAGAATTGAAGCGGCGCGAGGAGGCGGCCAGCGCCACCGAGGCTTCCAAGACCGATATCGGCTGGGGCCACCAGATCCGCTCTTACGTCCTTCAGCCGTACCAGTTGGTGAAGGATCTGCGCACCGGGGTCGAGAACACAAACCCACAGGGCGTGCTTGACGGCGACCTCGACGATTTCATGGAAGCTTCGCTCTCGCAACGGATCGAGGGTGGCGTTCAGCAGCCGGTGGCAGACATCGACTGACCGCTGGTCAGGCGGAATGAGTCGCCGTCGGGAAACTCCCGCGATGCGCTCTACATAAGCTTTCTGATCTTCATTCCCGCCTTGAGAAAGGCGACCGGATTGATGGGCCGGCCGTCATGCCGGATTTCATAATGCAGGTGGGGGCCGGTCGAACGGCCGGTACTGCCCGATTTGCCGATGATCTGGCCGAGCTTGACCTTTTCTCCGACCTTGACGTCCACCTCGCTCAAATGGCCGTAGCGCGTGGCGTAGCCATTGCCATGGTCGATCTCGACCATCTTGCCGTAGCCGCCGTCCCAGCCGGCATGTGTCACCACGCCTGCGGCTGTCGCCGGGACCTTCTTGCCGACGGGCGAACGAAAATCGATGCCCGGATGCAGTGCCGGGATGCCGAGCATCGGGTCGGTCCTGACGCCGAACCCGGACGTCACGACTGCGCCTGGTTCGGGATCGGCAAGAGGATATTTGCGTACCGCCAGCTTGATCGCGTCCAGGCGATCGAGCGCCTGGCCGAGATCGTTCACTTCGCTGTCGAACATGGCGGCCTTGTCGACCGGGATGAGGGGACCGCCTTCGTCCTGCTTGCCGTAGTCGTCGGCGACTTTCAGGCCGGCTTGCTGAAGAGCCTGCTTGATTTCGTCGCCGGTCTCCCAGGCACGGCTCGAAAGCTTCTGTATCCGCGCGATCTGGTCGTGCTCGATGGATCCGAGGGAACTGTTGATTGCGGCGAACAGATGATCGGCCTGTTCTGTCGTATTCGTGTCTTTAACTGTTTTCCTGGTGTTCCAAAGAAGAGCCTGCTTCTTTACCGATGGCGCCGCGCCGGGCTGCACGCCGGCATGTTCCTCGCTCTTGGCACCACCGGGCGTGGTTTTCGAAGCGGATGTGTCACCTTCCAGCTTTCCTGCGCGCCGCAACACCATATTCAGGCGGCTGTGGCGTTCGGTGAGCAATTTTTGCCGGGCCAGCAATTCGCTGACTTTCGTTTCGACGGCTTTCTGGTCCAGCAATTGCCGGCTGGTGATGCGGTCGACCTCGGTGCGAAGCGCTGCGATCCTGTCCTCATAGGTCTGGCGCATCCGGGCCTGCCGCGTAACGGTGGCGCCGATCAGGCCGTCGCGAAGCACCAGGTAGGACGTGGCCAGAAGGTAGCCGATGGCGATCGCCGCCACGGCCGAACCGGCGACCGCAACGACCCACGGCCTCAACGTGAAATGCCGGATCTCGTTGCCGCGCGCGATAATGATCGTGTGCGGTTCCCGGCGTTTCCCGAAGACTGCGGATTGGCGCGCGTGTGACAAGATAAACCCACCCCGGCTAAATCAGCTGGGGCGATTACACCTTGTTAAGGTTAATAAACCTTATCCCTGCGTCCGATCGAGCGATAAGGCCGTTCATCGGGAGGGGAGGCGTTTACAGCGCCTTGGCGGCTTCGAACACTTCTTCCGCGTGGCCGGGAACCTTGACCTTGCGCCAGACCTTCGCGATCCTGCCGTTCCGGTCGATCAGGAAGGTCGAGCGCTCGACACCCATATATTTGCGCCCATACATGCTCTTTTCCTTCCAGACCCCGTAGGCTTCAAGCGTCTTCTTCTCTTCGTCGGCGACCAGATCGACGGCCAGATTGTGCTTGGCCTTGAATTTGTCATGGCTTTTCTGGCCGTCGGGCGACATGCCGATGACGGTTGTGCCGAGTTTCTCGAACTGCGGCTTGAGGGCGGAAAAGGCGATCGATTCGGCGGTGCAGCCGCTGGTGTCGTCCTTGGGATAGAAATAAAGCACAACCGGCTTTCCCCTGAGGGAGGAAAGCTTCAGCGAGCGGCCGCCGTCGGCCGGGAGATCGAAGTCCGGTGCATTTTGTCCCGCGTCGAGTTCAGCCATAACGATGCCCTTTTCTTGCGATTACGAACGGAAGCGCTGCATATAGTATTCCTTGGGATTCGTCCAAGTCGCGGATCGTTTCACGCCGCCAGGCGATCAGGGGCAAAGAGCAGGTAAGGGACCTTGCGCGGCTCCGTGCGGAATGGAGCGGTCCCGGGAAAGGATGCTGACGGAAGAGCGCGTGGGAAAATTGCCCAAACATGAAAGGATCCGGTTTCGGCCACGCGAGATATCCGGGCTGGGATCTTTTCCTTCCGCCCGCCATCCCGGCCTTCCACCCCGCCGCCGCCATTTGATCGGACGCACGTTCCGAGGCGCGGTGCTCTGCTTCGGCGTGCTGGCCGCGCTCGCCTGCATTGCCGTGGCGGGGATCTATGTGATGGGGGCGTCCCGCTTCGGCAGCGAACAGTTGCGGCAGGCAGCGGAAAGCCAGCTGTCGGCCCTCACCGGTTTCGATGTCGACGCCCATATCGGCTCCACGCGCCTGTCGCTCGACAGTTCGCGCTTCATTGCGCTGGAAGCGCGGGACGTGACACTGAAGGCAAGGGATCGCGACGAGAAGATCCATGCCGGCCTTGTCCGCTTCGGCATCCGCTTTCTCCCGCTTCTTTCGGGCCGGCTGAGGCTTGGAAGCGCAACGCTTGCCGATGCCAGGGTCACGGTCGGTGCAATGCAGGGCGGGGGCGGGGATTGGGCGGACGCGCTGAAGGACAAGAACGGCCTGTTGGACAGCGACCGCATTCTTGCCGCCGCTTTCGATGCGTTTCACAAGGCGTTCGCGGCCCTCGATGCGGGCCGGACGCGAACGATCAGCTTGAGCGACGTCGATATTACCTTGCCGGACGGAGCGCCTGCGGCGAAGCTCCACATCGACGATCTCACGCTCTCCCGTTCCCTGACGGGCGGGCTCCAGCTTTCCGGAAATCTGGACGCCGCCGGCATGGCCATGACCCTTGCGGGTTCGGCTGCGAGAAATCGCGCTGGCGGGATTTCCAGCCTCAGCCTCAAGGTTTCGGCCAAGCGCCTTCACCCGGAAGAAGCGGCACGGCCGCCCCCGGGCGACAGCGCGCGAGTCGGGCCCGTCAACGATTTCGTCATCACGCTCGCGGGGCATGAACACGACAAGAGCGGGCCGGCACGCCTTTCGGCGGATGTGGGCTTCAACGACGCGCTGGTCGATTTCGGCGAAGATGGAGCGGCATCGCTGAGCGGTGATGTCTCGCTTCTGCTGGCCGAGCACGTGCCGAAAATAACAGTTTCCAGATTGCTCTTGACGGCGGGCCGCACGCGGCTGAATTTTCAAGGCGAGGTGGAGCCCGTATCGTCGGTGAAGGCGGGCGGCAACGGCCCTTCCTATCGCTATTCGCTTGTCAGCAGCGATTCGATCGCCGCGCCCGCGGATTCTCCCGAGCCGGCCGTGGCCTTCATGGCGCGCGTCAGCGGCGAATACCATTCCGCCTCGCGGGAACTGACGCTTGCCCAAATCGACGTGCGCACGCTGGGAGGTGAAATGGGCGGAACGGGCGCCGTCGTCTTCGCACCCGGAAAGGCGCCCGGAATGTTCCTCGCCCTTTCGGTGCCCAAAATGCCGCTCCAGCAGGTCAAGCAATTATGGCCATGGTTCGCGGCGGCGCCGGCACGCAACTGGGTTCTCGACAATGTCTTCGGCGGCGACGTGACGAACAGCACGCTCCAGTTCCGCGTCGCTACCGGCAGGCTGGGCAACGGAATCCCGCTCAACGATGACGAAATCTTCGGCCATTTCCAGGTCAGCCGGACGCGTTTCGACGTTGCCGGCAAGATACCGCCCATACGCGACGGCGACGGCATCATCGATTTCAGGGGTACGGATGTCGACATTTCCCTCTCGCACGGCACCGTTTACCTGCCCAGCGGCAAGACGGTCGATGCGAGCAACGGCACGCTCCAGTTGCGCCATGTCAACGTTCCGCCGCTGATCGGTTCGCTGGAACTCGACGTGGCCGGCGATGCCGCGGCGATCACGGAACTCGCTTCCTACGATCCGATCGACGCCATGAGCAAGATCGATTTCGCGCCGGACGATTTCAGCGGCAAAGTCTCTGGCCACGTCACCGCCCAGGTGCCGCTTTCCCGCGGCGTGCCGCCGGAGACTCTCGACTGGAAAGTATCGCTCGACTACACCGGGCTTTCCGTCGCCAAGCCGATCGACGGGCAGACGGTGAGCGATGCGAACGGCACGATCGTGATCGAACCGGGCCACGCCGATATCGATGCGCAAGCCAGGCTGAACGGTATCCCTGCATCGGTCTCGCTTCTGGAACCGTTCGGCGAGGACGCGGCGCAGAAAGCCGAGCGCAAAATAACGCTCGTCCTCAATGACCGTGACAGGGCGAAGCTGTTGCCGGGCCTCGATACGATTCTTTCAGGGCCGGTTTCGGTCGACATCGATGCCTCTCCCGGTCATCCCGAAACGGTGAAAGCCGATCTCGGCAAGGCAAAGCTGACCCTTCCCTGGGTCGGCTGGAGCAAAGGCGCGGGCATTCCCGCAACGGTCTCGTTCCTGCTGGAAAGAAACGGGCGCATGACGACGCTCTCTTCGTTCAAGCTCGCCAGCAAGAGTTTCGGCGCGTCGGGAACGATCAGGCTGTCGGGCGATTCGCTGTCGGAGGCGCATTTCCCTTCGCTCAGCCTGAATTCACAGGACGATGTCGCCGTCGATGTGAAACGCGCAGGAAACGGTTATTCCGTTTCGGTGAAAGGCGATGCGTTCGATGCACGGCCGCTGATCAAGAAACTCTCCTCCCGCTCAAGCGTACGGGCCGCCGAGGAGGTTTCCGGCGGGTCGCCTATCAGCATCACCGCTGCTGTCGATCAGGTCACGGGCTTCAATGATGAAGTCCTCAAAAAGCTGAACCTTTCCTATCGCAGCCCCGGCAGCGGCCTCGGCGATCTGTCCGTCACGGCCTTGTCGAACTCGGGCGCCAAGGTGTCGATCGAGACGTCGTCGCCCCAGCAGTCGAAATCGGTGGAACTCGACGCCGCCGATGCGGGCGCGCTGCTGCGTTTCCTCGATATTTACGACCATATGCGCGGCGGCACGATCCGCATGTCGCTTGCGGGGACGGGCGATGGTCCGCTCCACGGCGAAGCCGTCGTCAAGGATTTCACGGTCGTCAACGAACCGCGCCTGCGCTCCCTCGTTTCGACGCCAGCGCCGGCGCCCACCGGCGAGAGGCGGTCGCTCGACCAGGCGCTGAACCGCAAGATCGACGTCTCCGTCGTGCCGTTCGAACGCGCCGCCGCCCATATCGAGAAAGGCGACGGTTATCTCAAGCTCGATCAGGGCGTGATCCGGGGGCCGGTGATCGGCACCACCTTTCAGGGCACGATGTATGACAAGCAGGGCAATATGGACATGACGGGCACGTTCATGCCCGCCTATGGGCTGAACCGCCTGTTTGCCGACATACCGATCGTCGGCCTGCTTCTCGGCAATGGCCGTGACCGCGGCCTGATCGGCATCACCTACAAGCTTTCCGGAGACGCGAAAAAGCCGACGCTTCGGGTCAATCCGGTGTCGCTGATCGCGCCGGGCATTTTCCGCTCGATCTTCGAATATCAGTGAAGTTGAGCTTTCCCCGGTAGCGCCATTCGCGGAAGAGTCAGACTTGCGTCCTGTCGGCCTCCGCTGCCTTTGCACGCGCCAGCAGGCGCTCCGCGCGCTTCAGGTGCGGCCGGTCATACATCCGCCCGTCGATCGCCACCACGCCCGGGTCGCCGGCACGCTCGAAGGCGTCGACGATTTCAAGGCAGAGGGCGACAGCTTCGCCCGAGGGCGTGAACGCCTCGTTGATGATGGGAACCTGCGCCGGGTGAATTGCCATCTTGCCGGTGAACCCATCCCGTTCGGCTTCGAGGCATTCGGCGCGAAAACCGTCCGCGTCGCGAAAATCGACGAAAACGGTATCGATGGCGGCGACTTGCGCCGCGGACGCCGCCACAAGCGTCAATGTGCGGGCGAGGCGAAAAACATCGGTATAGCGGCCGTTTGCGTCGCGCGTGGCCCGCGAGCCGATCTCGGCCGAAAGGTCTTCCGCGCCCCAGGTAAGCCCGGAAAGGCGAGGATGTGGCTCGCGGTAGGTGGCGGCGGAGAACAGGCCCGCTGCGTTTTCGGTCATCAATGACAGGATGCGCGTCTTTCCGTCCTCGATGCCGTTCTCGGCCTCGAACACCCGGAGCTTTGCGGCGAGATGCTCCACATCCGTCGCGCCCGACGCTTTGG
>SCRB01000792.1 GCA_004299545.1 Rhizobiaceae bacterium | reverse complement strand
CCACGTCCAGGCCGGCGCTTGCAGTATGAAATACATCCAGCAAAAGCCCGATATTGTCTTCACCGGTCTCCGCTATCGCTCGAGCGGCCTGATCGGCCGTGGCGATGAAGTAATCCGGCACTGCCCCCTGGCTCATCGGCTCGACGATAATTCTGATGTTCCGCCGCTTCGCCTCGCCTGCGGCGAAGACAAGGTTCTCGATGTAGCAGTCCCAGTGGTGCCGTCTCCGCTCCGCGGGCGGCAGGACGCCGGCCATTGCGTGCACCATCGTGGCCCCGACCGTCTTCGCATAATCCAGGGCCACGGCGACGCTGTCGCGAAATTCGCCGCGCCGGTCGGGAAATATGCCGAGGCCCTTTTCTCCCTTTGCGGCGTCGCCGGAATAGAGGCCGAACTGCGCGTAACGCAGCCCGGCCGCTTTCAACCATCCGGCCATCTCGGGGGCGGGCACGGAATAGGGCGCTGGATACTCGATCGCCCCGAATCCGTATCGGGCGGCCGAAGCGATGCGCTCCGGCATCAGCTTGTCCGTGAAAAGGTAGCCTATATGGGCACTGTAGACGAAGCCGGCCAAATCGCTCTCATTCATTTGTGACCTCGATTCCCGGACGCGACCGGGAGGCAAAACGGAGGGGCGGCAGGCCATGGGGTCCGCGGCCCGTCGAAAGGCATCAGCCGCCTGCGCTATTCCAGCCGCGGCCATGGTCGCCGAAACCTTCGCAGCCTGTAGCCGTGATGGCGACCGTATCTTCCAGCTTGATGAAGCCGCGCTCGGTATGATGCAGCTCGGTTTCTATCGAGATCACCATCCCGTCTTCCAGCGGCTTTTCGCGATGATGGGCGGTGTAGCGCGGAAAAGCGTCGGACATGAGCCAGGGTGCCTCGTGGCTGACAATGCCCATGCCGTGAGCGGAGAAGAACATCTTGTTGCCTGCCGAGCATTTCGCCAGCGCTGCGTTTACGTTCTCGAAAATTTCCAGGCCAATTGTGCCGGCGCGCAAATTCTTTCGAGCGGCCTGCTGCACAAGTTCGACCTGCCCGAGGAGATCGACAAGTTCCTGGTCCGGCTTTCCGGTATAGGCCATGCGGCAGACATCGCCGATATAGCCCCGATAGTTGCCTCCGGAATCGAGCGCCAGTGTTTCGCCTTCCTCCCAGGTCTTGTCATAGGGCGCGCGATTGAATGCGGTCCCGACATTCGTCAAGGCATATTCAAATTTAAGACCCCGGGCGGTCTCTTCCTGCCGCAACGCGTCGAAAAGCGTCAGCTTGCTGGTGCCTGGGCCATACTTGGAAAAGACGGCGAGCATCGAGTCGACGACCTTCTCGGACGCGTCCTTAAGCAACTTCAATTCCGCCGGCGTTTTCAAAGCGCGAAGAAGTTCGAGAGTATAGGTCGCGTCCGCCAATTCGACTTCGGGAAGCTGCTCTTCGAGCACGCGGAAGGCGTCGACGGGCAAAAAGCCCGCCTCTATGCCGACCCGCCCCTTGGCCGCCCCGACGTTCTTCAGGATTTCAGCCGCCGCGTCGGCGTAGCCGGTACTCACGCAATTCTTGAGGTTGAGATTGGTGACCCAGAAGCTGCCGAGCTGCTTTTCGTACCGCTCCATCGGAGCGCCGACATAACCGGAATCGAGGGGACGGCCCTTCACATAGATGAAGAATGGCAGATAGCGGCTCAGCCCGTGCGCATCCATGTAATCGTAGAAGAAGAAGCGATAGCCGCCCAACATGTCCGTCGTCAGAACATTTGGCGCAAGTCGCGGCGTAAATTAGCGGAGTGTCGGCCTCGTCTGGGGTTGATGTTAGGCGGCGAGCTTGCGGTGGTGCAAGCGCCGGTGTTCGATGGTC
>SCRB01000077.1 GCA_004299545.1 Rhizobiaceae bacterium | reverse complement strand
TATAGACATATAGAGTCAACATGGCAGGCGACCGATGCAGGAAATTTTTGCCGAACGGGCACTTCTTGCCGACGGATGGGCCGCAAAGGTGCATGTCACGATCGGCGAAGACGGGCGCATTGCCCGGGTGATAAGAGACAGCCCGGCGGGTGTCGGCGTCGCGCATGTTCCCGTTCTCCTGCCGGCCATGGGCAATCTGCACAGCCACACCTTCCAGCGCGCCATGGCGGGGCTGGCAGAGCGGCGCGGCCCCTCCGAACGCGACAGCTTCTGGACCTGGCGCGCGGTGATGTACCGTTTCCTCGACCTGCTGACGCCGGAGGAAATCGAGGCGGTTGCGGCTCAGGCCTTCATGGAAATGCAGGAAGCGGGCTTCGCCGCGGTGGCGGAATTTCATTATCTCCACAACCGGCCGGGCGGAGCGGCCTATGCCGATCCGGTCGAGCTTTCGGCCCGCATTTTCGCAGCCGCCGCCGAAACAGGGATCGGGCTGACAATGCTGCCCGTCTATTACAATCGAGGCGGTGTCGACGGCCGGCTTCTCGCCGGCGGGCAATTGCGCTTCGCCAATGACCTCGAAAGCTTCGCGGCGCTTCTGGAACGCGCGAAGGAAATCATCCACGGCTTGCCCACCGATACCGGCCTCGGCATTGCGCCGCATTCGCTGCGCGCCGTCTCACCGGCTGATCTGAAGGTGCTGGAAACCTGGCTGCCCGACGCGCCCTTCCATATGCACATTGCCGAGCAGACGGCCGAAGTGGAGGAAACGCTGGCCGTCCTCGGCGCGCGTCCGATCGAATGGCTGCTCGAGCACCTGCCGGTCGACGACGGCTGGTGTCTCATCCATTGCACCCATATGGAGCCTTACGAGACGAAGGCGCTGGCGCGCAGCGGCGCGGTTGCGGGACTCTGCCCGGTGACGGAGGCCAATCTTGGCGATGGCATTTTCGATGCCACGCACTTTACCACCGCCGGCGGAAGGTTCGGCATCGGGTCGGATTCCAATATCCGGATCAGCCTCAACGAAGAACTCCGCCAGCTCGAATATTCGCAGCGCCTCAACGACCGGGCGCGCGTCGTTCTCGCCGAGAGCGGTCATTCGGCGGGCCGGCGCCTCTACGACCGCGCCCTTGCCGGTTCCGCCCAGGCGCTCGGCCGCAAGGCCGGTGTGATCGCGCCCGGAAAATGGGCCGATCTCGTGGCACTCTCGCCGCGCGAGGCTTTCCCCGCGCTGCGGCATCCCGATCTGCCACTCGACGGCTGGATCTTCGCCGGCGACCATGCCGTCACGGATCTTTGGTCTGCCGGTCGGCACATGGTGAGAGAGGGCCGGCATATAAAGCGGGACATGATCGCCGCACGTTATCGCGCCTGTCTCACCGCGATCGCGGAGCGGATGTGAAACCCACATCGCGTTCCTCCTATCGTGACATCCGCGCGGAGATCTCGCGGCGCATCGGCGAGCGCGTATGGGTGCCGGGCGCGCTGATCCCCGGTGAAGAAGTGCTGGCGCTCGAATTCGGCTGCGCCCGCGCCACCGTCAACCGGGCGCTGCAGGACCTCGCCCGCTCGGGCCTTGTCGAACGGCGTCGAAAGGCGGGAACCCGGGTCGCCCTTCATCCGGTGCGCGAGGCGCGCTTCGTCATCCCGCTGGTGCGCCAGGAAGTCGAGGCGCGAGGCGCCGCCTATCGCTATCGCCTGCTCTCGCGCGAGACCGCCCTGCCACCCGAACTGGTGCAGGCACGCCTCGGCCTCGGCCCGGATGCCGAATTGCTGCATGTGCGGCTTCTGCATCTCGCCGCCAACGCGCCCTATCTTTACGAGGACCGCTGGATCAACCTGGATGCGGTGCCGGCGGCGCGCGAGGCCGATTTCGAGGCTGAGAACCCCAATGAATGGCTGGTCGGCCATGCTCCTTTCAGCCATGCAGAATATGGCTTCCTCGCCGCGCGATCGAGCGCCGAGGAAGCCGAGCTTTTGCAAATTCCCGTCGCTGAATCGGTGCTCGTCTCCGAGCGTCTTACCTGGCTCCTCGACAAGCCGATCACGTTGGTGCGGATGGTCTATCCGCCCGGCCACCGTATCGTGACGCGGCTTTGAAAGGGCATGGCTAAGCGAGCTACGCCGTCACGCGCCGCAAGGTGAGGTTGATTCGTCCGCCTTTCGGCAGCAAAGCCGAACTTCCCGAATAGATGCGGTCAACGCCGTGAAAGGCGAGCCGGCTTTCGCCGCCAAGGATGACGATATCGCCGCTTTGCAGCCTGAACGAGACCGTCGGGTCGCTCCGTTTCGTGCCGCCGACGCGAAAGAGGCAGTCATCGCCAAGCGAAAGGGAGAGTACAGGTGCGGAGAACGTCTTCTCGTCCCGGTCCTGATGCAGGCCCATTTTTGCCGTGCCGTCGTAGAAATTGACGAGGCAGGCCTCGGGCGGAAGCGGAAAACCGGCAAGGTCTCGCCAGAGGGCGAGTAGTTGGATGGGGATCGGCGGCCACGGCTTCCGGCTGACCGGATGGAAAGCCTGATAACGGTAGCCGCCGTCGCGGTCGGTCACCCAGCCGAGTTCGCCGCAATTGGTCATGCGCACGCTCATCGGCTTGCCCGATTTGGGCATTTGCGGCGTATAAAGCGGCGCCTCGGCGACGATCGCGCGAAGCCCCTCGACAAGAGCGCGCTGCGCCAGGGGATCGAGATAGCCGGGGAGGAAACGCACGCCTTGCGGAAGGTCTTCCATCATCTGCCTCATCTTCCTCCGGCCAATGTCGCTTTATGGCCCATGGACCCAAAGCATGCCGCCCGAAAATGTGCAGTGGTTTCGAGCGGCATGCTTAAAAACAAGGAAGTGAAGCGTGCCACGTGAGTTCCGTTTGAAAGAAGCACGCTTTACAAGCAGCCCGCTTCGGGCGAGGCAGAGGGATTCGCCCATTACACGGCCTGGATTATAATCCTATATGGTGTTGGAATGCGGGAAAGACGCCCTTTCGCGCGTTGACGAAGTGTTGCTGTTGGCTATAGAGAAGCGCGCGTCCAAGGACGTTCGGTAGCAAAGTGGTAGCAAGCGGCGATTTTCGACCATAGTCGTCGGCCAGGAAAGCAAACGAACTCAAAGGCTTGGAGAGGTGGCAGAGTGGTCGAATGCACCGCACTCGAAATACAGCGCAAGCAATCTCACCTAGTTGAATTGGGGCGCAAAAGCTTAAGCCTGCCAAGGGGTGGGTGTTCACCGAGCCTATTTCTATTCTCATCTAATCGAACGTAGTTGCGTGGTGTTCTGGTCCAGGAAATGGTCCTGGCACTGAGATAGGTAACTGCCTACGACGCTCTAGGCACAAACGGCTTCCACGCGGGAAGAGATTTCCAACCGTCTGGGAAACCCATTGCAACGGGATCGGCAAGTGGACATGAATTCATCAACTCGATGAGCGACTGGCGCCATCGTGTACCAGGGGCAACTATCCCCATAAGGTAGCCGAGCATCGCCAAGGTATTATAGAGCCGCTCGTTGACAGTCTGATTCATTGCGAGTTTCAAACTAGCCGGCGCCTTGGGCACGACCATTTTTACAGTGATCTGCTTGTTCCATAGTCGCCCATGATGGGCGCAGATGTTTCGAACGTACGTAAGATGATGGGCGATCGACACTAGTATCTTTTCATCAAGGCCATATGGTTTTGCAATTGCCCGACGATCTGGACGAT
>SCRB01000791.1 GCA_004299545.1 Rhizobiaceae bacterium | reverse complement strand
AACGGGGCAGGGTGGTCTTCACCGCGGCGATCGACGGCCGTGTCTATGCCCGCCATGGCACGACAGCGGAAACCCGCCTGACGATCATCGACAAGATCCCTGCGGCCGACCCGTCCAGATTCGTAGCTTCGCCGGGCAAGGCCCCGGATGTCGAGACGCTGCTCTCCTGGATCTCGGACCTGCCGCCCCGCACGCCGGGCGGCTTCCCGGATTCAATCGGCGCCCTGTCGAACGGCATCTTGCGGAATGCCGCCAAGAGGATGGCCACGCGCTCAACGGCAGTAGCCATGCCCAGAGCAATTGCGGCGTCTGTAGCGAAATCCGACCGGCCGGTCCGCCCCGTTTCCCGGGCGAAGTCCGTCCGTCCGGCGATCGCTGACAGCACGCCCGCCGTCCCGCTCGCCTACGAGCTACGCGACTGGATGCCGGAAGAGGGCGGCCGGCTCACCGACACGATCTATGAACCCTATGCGCTCCAGTCGATCGACATCCCACGCGCCAAACCGCATCCGACGCCGCTGGTCCAGTCCGCGGCGATGGCTGCCGTCGCGCCGCCAAAACCATCCTACCGGCCGCTCCTGCCCGATGCGATCATCGACGAAGGCCTGCTGTCGGATGCCCAGATCGAAAGCGTCATCTATGCCGGTGAGGCGCATTCGGGCCATCTCGCCGGCGCCTGGACCGTCAATGAGACCTGCGATGTCGTCTCCGCTGCCCCCGAGAATGCCGAGAACGTGGTCCGCTTCCGACGTGGATGGTTCCTTGGTGATGGAACCGGCTGCGGCAAGGGGAGGCAAGTCGCCGGAATCATCCTCGACAACTGGCTGCAAGGCCGTCGCCGCGCGATCTGGATTTCCAAGTCGGACAAGCTCCTGGAAGACGCCCAGCGCGATTGGTCGGCCCTTGGCCAGGAGCGTCTCCTCGTCCAGCCGCTCTCGCGCTATCGGCAGGGTACGCCGATCCGCCTTACCGAAGGTATTTTGTTCACGACCTATGCCACACTCCGCTCCCAAGAGCGGGACGGTAAGAAATCCCGCATCGCGCAGATCCTTGATTGGGTCGGACAAGAGGCGGGGAGCGGCGAAGGCCCGATAGGGACCAAAGAAGACATGGCGGGAAGCGGCGAAGCCGCGACAGGGACGAAAAAAGCTTTTGATGGTGTGATTGTCTTCGACGAAGCCCATGCCATGGCCAACGCCGGCGGCGGCAAAAGCGAGCGCGGCGATGTCGCACCCTCGCAGCAGGGCAAGGCCGGTCTCAGACTTCAGCACGCGCTGCCTGACGCCCGCGTCGTCTATGTGTCGGCGACCGGCGCCACCGCGGTCGAAAATCTCGCCTATGCCCAACGCCTCGGCATCTGGGGCAGCGAGGACTTTCCCTTCGCCAACCGCGCCGAATTCGTCGCGGCTATCGAGGATGGCGGCGTCGCCGCCATGGAAGTGCTTGCCCGCGATCTCAAGTCGCTCGGCCTCTACACGTCGCGGTCGCTCTCCTATGACGGCGTCGAATACGATTTGCTCGAGCATGAACTGACCGAGGAGCAGATCCGCATCTACAATGCCTATGCGGACGCCTTCCAGGTCATCCACAACAATCTGGCCGCCGCGCTGGAGGCGGCCAACATCACTAGCGACACGGGCACGCTGAACCGCAACGCCAAGGCGGCGGCGAGGTCGGCCTTCGAAAGCACCAAGCAGCGCTTCTTTTCCCTTCTCATCACCTCGATGATGACGCCGACGCTGATCGGCGCAATCGAGCAGGACCCTGCCGACGGTCACGCGTCGGTCGTGCAGATCGTCTCGACCGGCGAGGCGCTGATGGAACGAAGGCTGGCCGAAATCCCGACCGAGGAATGGTCGGACCTGCATGTTGACGTGACCCCGCGCGAATACGTGCTCGGGTATTTGATGCACTCGTTTCCGACGCAACTGTTCGAGGAATATTCCGACGCCGAGGGCAACATCACTTCGCGGCCCGTGCATGACGCAGACGGCAATCCGGTCCAGTGCCGCGAAGCGGTGCGCCGGCGCGACGAGTTGATCGAGAAACTCGCCTCGCTGCGGCCGGTCGGCAGCGCTCTCGACCAGATCCTCCATCATTTCGGCACCGATGTCGTCGCAGAGGTGACCGGCCGCTCTCGGCGTATCGTCAAAAAGACCGGCCGCGACGGCATCGATCGGCTCGCCGTCGAAAACCGTCCGGCCCCGGCCAATCTCGCCGAAACGCAAGCCTTCATGGATGATGAGAAGAGGGTCCTGATCTTCTCCGATGCCGGCGGCACTGGCC
>SCRB01000790.1 GCA_004299545.1 Rhizobiaceae bacterium | reverse complement strand
TGAACTCATGAGCGGAATACCCTCGAATATTGCGTTTCGTGCCGCATGGCCATGATCTCCGACATGAAGGTGGCGGAGCCAAGATTGTCGAGTGTTGATGCGGCGGCCAACGCGGCGGTTGCAAGGACGGCCTCTTCGAGCGCGGCCAGGGCCGAGACGCCATCGCTTTGACCAAGCGGGACGATCCGCACCGCCGCCTGCACGAGGTTGGAGACGAACGCGTGGAGATAGGCGGTGAGCGCCGGCTCCAGTGCGATATCATGACGCGCGGCGGTGTTGCCAACCGCGACGGCATAGGGCACACCGTCGAGAGCACCAGGAGACTGTTCGCTCGACCAGACGGCCAGCGCCTGTTGAAACGCCGCGCCCTGCAGCATCGTCTCCATGTGCCGTTCCTTCGAACCGGCCATGGCGCCAGCCAGTTCGATAATTTCGCCGACATCACCCGATTTTGCCCGCCGCCAGCTTTCGGCAAACAGGACGGCGTCGTTCCAGGCGGAACCATGGACGAGCAGTTCGTCAAGCCATGCGACAAGGCTTTCACGACTGCCGAGCAACCCTTCCTCGACCGCGTGCTCGATGCCGTGGCTATAGGAGAACGCCCCGACCGGAAAGGCTGGCGACAACCATGTCATCAGCCGCAGAAGCGCTCGCTCCGACAAATCAGTCATGGTGGCGGTGCTCGTGTGACCTATGCTCATGCGTGTGATCGTGCCCATGCCCATGATCATGGCTGTGATAGGCGCCGTGTACCGGCTGGAATTGCTCGATCACCTCCGTAACCGTCGCACCGAGGCCTTCGAGCATGGCACGGATGACATGATCGCGGCGGATCAGGATGCGATCTTCGTCGATCTGGGCGGCGAGATGCCTGTTGCCGATGTGCCAGGCGAGATGCCGGAGCGGGACCGTCCCGGGTCTTACTTCATTGAGTTGTTCTTTGGCGGCTACGATCCTGATCGTGCGTCCGTCCTCCAGCACCAGCGCGTCGCCATCGGCAAGCAGCACCGGTTCCGGCAGATCGACCATGACCTGGATACCCTGGTCCGTGGTCATTAGCTTGCGCCGCAGATGGCGGTCGCTTGAATCCAGCGTCAAGGTACCGAATGGCTCCAGGACGCTGCGATGGCTATGGGAAATCGCGCGCAGCATGATCAGAACAGAAAATAGCGCTGCGCCATGGGCAGCACGGTTGCGGGTTCGCAGGTCAGGAGTTCGCCATCGGCCCGCACCTCATAGGTCTCCGGATCGACATCGATGTGGGGCGTCGCGTCGTTGAGTATCATCGAGGCCTTGGAGATGCCGCCACGTGTATTCTCCACGGCAAGCATTGTCTTCCCGACGCCAAGTCTCTCCTTCAGTCCATCCGCCAGCGCCGCTTTCGACACGAATGTCACCGACGAGCCGGTGATCGCCTTGGCATATGCGCCGAACATCGGCCGGTAGTGCACCGGCTGCGGCGTCGGGATGGAGGCGTTCGGGTCGCCCATCGGCGCAGCCGCGATCGAGCCGCCGACGAGGACCATGTCCGGCTTGATCCCGAAAAAGGCGGGCGACCAGAGGACGAGATCGGCACGCTTGCCGATTTCAACCGAGCCGACATGGCGCGAAATTCCCTGCGCGATGGCGGGGTTGATCGTGTATTTGGCGATGTAGCGACGCACGCGCAGATTGTCGTTGTCGCCCTTCTCCTCCGGCAGCCGTCCGCGCTGGACCTTCATCTTGTGCGCCGTCTGCCATGTACGGATCAGCACCTCGCCGACGCGGCCCATCGCCTGACTGTCGGATGATATGATCGAGAAGGCGCCGATATCGTGCAGGATGTCCTCGGCCGCGATCGTCTCCTTGCGGATGCGGCTTTCGGCGAAGGCGATGTCCTCCGGGATGGATGGCGACAAA
>SCRB01000789.1 GCA_004299545.1 Rhizobiaceae bacterium | reverse complement strand
CGATGAGGGAATGCACCAGTTCTTCGGGAAAGGCGGGAACGGTCGCCGGAAAATATCCCCATTCGAACGGTACGGGCACGCCGGCGATTTCCCAGTGGCCGGAGGGCGTGTCCTTGCCGCTGGAGACTTCTTCCGCAGCGCCATGAAAGCCGGACGGCTGTTCGATCCCCGGCAGGAGGGTATCGGATCGCCCGGCCGCGAGGCGGGCTGCGGCGGCAAGCCCCAGCCCTGCCATATTCGGCAGGTGGAGCGGTCCGCTCCGTAAGCCCTTCCTGTCCGCAGCACCTTGCGCGCAGGCCGACGCGATATGGCCGAGCGTGTCCGATCCCTCGTCGCCGAAGGCGGCGGCGTCGGGCGCGCCGCCTATGCCGAAGGAATCGAGAACAAAAAGGAAAGCTCGTGCCATGCGGCCCGTCGTGACAGGATGATTGATTGCCGAGAAATAGGAGCGAAAGCCGTGAAACGCAATCGCGCTCAGTCTACGGGTTACAGTCGCTGCATGTGATCGCCGGGCTCATGCGCGGCCGCAGATAATAGGTTTCATTCATGCTGAGGCTGGAAAAAGTCGCGGCGAGGCCGATGGAGGCTTTTTGTTGCGCCGTCCAGGTGAGGATGGGCTTATAGTCCAGATGCGCCTGGACGCGGATCAGGAAACTGCCTTTGATCATCAGGTTGGTGGGAACCGTCGTGACAGGTAATCCCGGGGCGGGCCCTGCGGAAGAGACGTCGCCGGACAGTTCTCTTGACCAGGCGACGGTGGCGATAGGCGTGGCGTCGTTCGAAATCTGGATGGCGGTGGCGGTGAGCGTCGGCGCGCTGCGGTTATAGGGCTGCAGGATCGCCTCGCCGATCTCAAGGATGGCGTCGACGTCGGCCTGATTGGTCGAGCCGTTCTGCTGGGTTATGAGATCGGCCGCCATCGAGGCCATGCGGCCGACCTTCTTGTCGGCGTCGATGGCCTGCGAGAACTCGATCGTGAGGAAAAAAAGCGCCAGGAGCAGGGGCGCGACCAGAGCGAATTCAACCGCGGCGACACCGCGCCGGTCCCGCAGCATGGCACGCACGCTCCTTGTCGCTGTCACCCCCCATGAGGCGATGCGGTGGAGGCTTTTCTTTTCCATTGGTGCCAGGGTTTCCACGTCGCGCCCTCAATAGGGTTCGTTCTGCCAGGTGACGGAGGCGAAAAGCAGTTCCTGATTGCCCGGAAGGTTCGCCATCAGGCGGCCGATCAGGGGGGTCATGAGCGGCCATTCGTAGAAGACCCTCAGCATGTTCCTTGCGCCCGAGCCGCCCGGATCGATCTTGAAGCCGGACGTATCGAGGCCGCCGGCGGCCGTATAGGGGATACGAACCGCCGCCGCGTCGGTGAAGGTACTGTAGTGCTCGAGATCGACGAACAGGTTCGGGCAGGTCTGCGGAACGATAATCCGGATAGAGGCGCAGACCATACCCTGGATTTGCCCGGGCGCGAGCGTTTCCGGCCGGATCTGTCCCGTCCGCAGTTCGCGCGCCACGTTGTCGACCGCGTTGGCCAGCACCTGCTGGGCTGCAAACGCGATGCAGCTTTCGATGATGGCGAAGACGAGAAGAAAAAAAGGAAGTGCGAGGACGGCGAATTCGATCGCCGTCGTGCCGCGGCTGTCCTTCAGGAACCGCTTGGGCGAGACAGCTTTTCCAGCCGCTTTTTCGATTTCCCTGGCGCGCATGCCTACCCCCGCCGCGCTGTCGACCGTTGCTGGTCTGCTTTAAACGAAAGCGATTGCGCTCCGGTTTTGATCATCGTTAAAATGCAGCCGCTTCAGCTAATTCTCCGTTAGGGCGGGGCAGGAGGTGTCGGGGCCTTACGCTTGGCCTGCCGGTCCGTCGCCGGATGGGACGAGCCGAACCGGCCCGGTCAATGTGAAGCGTTCAGTTCCGTTTCGGAGGTTTTCTCGGCGGTGTTCTTGTAGGCACTCTCGCAATAGGGGGTGCAGGAAAGCGTCTGGACGTCGAGGCGGCGATAGATGCGGACTGAATCGGCATCGCCCCGGGAAACGACGACCTGCGCATCGACGATCGGACTGCCCGATTTGTCGAGAACGACCAGATTGGTGACGCCGAAACCCTTGCCGGTGAGCACGATCGTGTGGGCGTCCTGAACGGAGGCGTCCGCGATGGCGGGGTT
>SCRB01000076.1 GCA_004299545.1 Rhizobiaceae bacterium | reverse complement strand
TATGGCGACCGCCATTTCGGGGATCAGCGTCACGCCGATGCCGGCGCTGACCATCTGCACCAGCGTCGAGAGAGAACTGCCGTCGAGGATTTCGCGCGGACGCGCCGAGCCGATCTTGCAAAAGGAAAGCGCCTGGTCGCGGAAGCAATGCCCTTCCTCCAGAAGCAGCAGCCGCATTTCGCGCAGCTTCCTGCGGTCCGGCACCGGCTTACCTTCGTCCTCGCTCGGGCGGACCAGGACAAAATCCTCGGTGAAGAGCGGCACCTCGGTCAGCGCCGGCTCGGAGACGGGCAGCGCCACGATCGCCGTGTCGAGCCGGCCTTCGGTCAATTCACGGATCAGCTTCGCTGTCAGCGTCTCGCGCAACTGGATGTCCAGCCCGGTATGGGCTTCGGTGAGGTTGGAGATAATGGCCGGGAGCAGATAGGGCGCGACCGTCGGGATAACGCCGATCCTCAAACGCCCGACAAGCCTGTCCTGCGCGGCGCGCGCCAGATCGCCGAGTTCGTCCACCGAGCGCAGTATATCGCGAACGCGCTTTGCAAACTCCTCGCCGAAGCTCGTCAGCCGCGCCTGCCGGGCGCCTCGTTCGAAAAGCTCCGTGCCGAGCGTCTCTTCCATCTCCTTGATCTGCATCGAGAGCGCCGGCTGAGAAATCGCGCAGGCCTCGGCGGCCCGTCCGAAGTGACCGGAACGACTTAGCGCGTCGAAATAGCGAAACTGTTTGAGCGTCAGGTTTATCATAAGCCTACCTTATTCCTGCGATCAGCAAATCCGATTTAAACTAATTATACCATTTTGCTATGGTTGAAAAACAGGGCATTACAGCGCCGGCATGATTTTCGAATGGCAGCCGTGACGCATCGCGAACCGAGCGACCTTGAAGGCCGTCATCGGTGCTGCCTTTACAAGCACAACAACAATGAAGCGGCAGGAGAAGAACAATGGACGCGAAGACTGACGAGAATGCGGGCAAATGCCCGTTTAACGGCATGCGTGGAAACAGGAACCGCGACTGGTGGCCGAACCTGCTCGACGTCCAGGTCCTGCACGCGAACTCCCGCCTGTCGAACCCGATGGACGAGGCGTTCGACTATGCGGAGGAATTCAAGAGCCTCGATCTCGACGCGGTCATTGCTGATCTCAAGGCGCTGATGACGGATTCGCAAGACTGGTGGCCGGCCGATTTCGGCCATTATGGCGGGCTTTTCGTGCGTATGGCGTGGCACAGCGCCGGCACCTATCGCATCGCCGACGGGCGCGGCGGCGCCGGCGCCGGGCAGCAGCGCTTCGCGCCGCTTAATTCATGGCCGGACAATGTGCTGCTCGACAGGGCGCGCCGGCTGATCTGGCCGATCAAGCAGAAATACGGCCGCAAGATTTCCTGGGCGGACCTGATCGTGCTGACCGGCAATGTCGCGCTGGAGTCGATGGGCTTCAAGACATTCGGTTTCGCCGGTGGCCGCGTGGATGCATGGGAGCCCGAGGAACTCTACTGGGGACCGGAGGGAAGCTGGCTGGGCGACGAACGTTACAGCGGCGAGCGCCAGCTTGCCGAACCGCTCGGCGCGGTCCAGATGGGCCTGATCTATGTCAATCCGGAAGGGCCGAACGGCAAGCCTGACCCGATCGCGGCGGCCAAGGACATCCGCGAGACATTCTTCCGCATGGCGATGAATGACGAGGAGACCGTCGCGCTCATTGCCGGCGGCCATACCTTCGGCAAGACGCACGGCGCAGGCGACGCCTCCCTCGTCGGCCCTGCTCCCGATGCCGGCCCGATCGAGGACCAGGGCCTCGGCTGGTCGAGCACATTCGGCACCGGCCTGGGCGGTGATGCCATCGGCAGCGGTCTTGAAGTGACATGGACGCAGACGCCGGTGAAATGGAGCAATCACTTCTTCGACAACCTGTTCCGCTATGAATGGGAACTGGTGAAGAGCCCCGCCGGCGCCTGGCAGTGGGTGGCGAAGGACGCGCCGGAGGACGTTCCCCTTGCGCATGACCTGTCGAGGAAGCAGCGGCCGACCATGCTGACGACGGACCTGTCGCTGCGTTTCGACCCCATCTACGGGCCGATCTCGCGACGCTATTACGAGAATCCGGCGCTGTTCGCGGACGCCTTCGCGCGGGCCTGGTTCAAGCTCACCCATCGCGACATGGGACCGAAGGTGCGCTACCTCGGCCCACTCGTGCCGCAGGAGGAACTGATCTGGCAGGACCCGATCCCCGAGATCGATTGCAAGCTGGTCGACGAAGTGGACGTGGCGGACCTCAAGGCGAAGATCCTCTCTTCCGGGCTTTCGGTCGCGCAACTGGTCTCGACCGCCTGGGCGTCGGCCTCGACCTTCCGCAATTCCGACAAGCGCGGCGGCGCCAATGGCGCGCGCATCCGCCTTGCCCCGCAGAAGGATTGGGAGGTCAACGAGCCGGCAAAGTTGCAGGCGGTGCTGGCCAGGCTCGAAGCGATCCGGAACGATTTCAACGCCGCGCAGGCGGGCGCCAAGAAGGTGTCGCTCGCCGATCTCATCGTTCTCGGCGGATCGGCCGCGGTGGAAAAGGCCGCAAAGGATGCAGGCATCGCCGTGAAGGTACCCTTCACCCTGGGGCGCATGGATGCGTCGCAGGACCAGACCGACGTGGCTTCCTTCGCGCCGCTCGAGCCTGCTGCCGATGGTTTCCGCAACTATCTCAGCGGAAAGCCGCAGCTTATGACACCGGAAGAGGCATTGGTGGACAAGGCACAACTGCTCAGACTGACAGGACCGGAATTGACGGCGCTTGTCGGTGGCTTGCGTGTGCTCGACGCGAATTTCGGCGGTTCCAAGCATGGCGTCTTTACGGACCGGCCGGGTGTGTTGACGAACGATTTCTTCGTCAACCTTCTCGACATGGGCACGAAATGGCAGCCGCTCGAAGGCTCCGAAGGTGTCTATGAAGGCCGCGACCGCAAGACCGGCGCGGCGAAATGGACCGGCACGCGCATCGACCTGATCTTCGGCTCGCACTCGCATCTGAGGGCCTATGCGGA
>SCRB01000788.1 GCA_004299545.1 Rhizobiaceae bacterium | reverse complement strand
ACCCGTCCTACCGCGAATATGCGCGGGACATTAACGATTCCGGCCAGCATCTGCTGGACCTCATCAACGAGATCCTCGACTTGTCGCGCATCGAGGCCGGCCGTTATCAGCTGAACGAGGAACCACTGGCGCTGGCCGTCGTCGCCGAGGATTGCTGTCACCTGATGGAACTGAAGGCGCGAACGAAGAACGTCCGCATCCTGTCGCAGTTCGAGCAGAGCCTGCCGAGACTGTTCGCCGACGAACGCGCGGCACGCCAGATCGTCCTCAATCTCCTGTCAAACGCGGTCAAATTCACGCCGGGCGGCGGTGAAATCATCGTTTGCGCCGGCTGGACAGCGGGGGGCGGGCAATATGTCTCGATCCGCGACAACGGCCCCGGCATCCCGCCGGATGAAATCCCGGTCGTTCTCTCCGCTTTCGGCCAGGGCGCGATCGCCATCAAGAGCGCCGAACAGGGAACCGGTCTCGGTCTGCCCATCGTGCAGGGCTTGATGGCGCTGCATGGCGGTACGTTCGAATTGCATTCGAAATTGCGCGAGGGCACGGAAGCTATCGTCATCTTCCCGGCAAGCCGCGTCATGGAGGTGCTGCCGGCCGTACCCGCGGAAGCGTCGCGTAGAGCCGTCAGGGGATAGGCGGGACTCCGGCACTCAGTTCCCGCCACGGCGGCAAAGCGCGACATTCCTGACCGCCATCATTGCGATCGCCGCACCGGCACCGCCCGATCCGCCCGCGTCGAAAGCAAGAACCGGCGCCAGTCCGAGAAGCGATGCGAGCTTCGCCTGAGGCGGTTCGACCGGCACGGCGGCAAGCCTGCAATGGTCCAGAGCATCCGGATTGGCCGCATGGAGCACCGCGGCCGCGGCCATCGCGGCATACCCGTCCAGGATCACGGGAATTCTCTCCATCCGCGCCGCGAGAACAGCACCGGCTATCGCCGCAAATTCGCGTCCGCCGAGCCGCCTGAGCACCTCGAGCGGATCGCGAAAATGTCCTGTGTGGCAGGCGAGAGCCCGATCGATCACGGCCGCTTTGTGCATGATCATGGTTTTGTCGGCGCCCGACCCGGCGCCGGCCCAGTCGGCACCCTTGCCGCCGAAAAGGGCAGCCGCGATCGCCGCCGCCACGGTCGAATTGGCGACGCCGAAGTCGCCGATGCCGAGAAGATCGACGCCGCCCGCGATCACCTCCATGCCGAAGGCCATCGTGGCTGCGGCCGTGCGTTCGTCGAAGGCGGCTTCATGGCTGATATCTCCCGTCGGCAGGTCGAGGGCGAGATCGAGGACCTTCAGGCCAAGATCGCCGGCGGCGCAAAGGCGGTTGATCGCGGCGCCGCCGCTGGCGCAAAGCTCGACCTCGTCTGCGGTAGCGCTTGGCGGCCGCGGCGAAACGCCCTCTCCCGCGATGCCATGATTGCCGGCGAAGACCGCCAGGACGGGTCGGTTGACCGAGGGGTGGGCACGGCCGCTCGAGCCCGCCAGCCACGCAGCCACCCCCTCGATCGTCGTGGGCGAACCCCTGTCGCCGCCCGTCTGCCGGAAATTTTCCCGCGCCGTCTCCGCTGCATTGCCATCCACCGGACCCAGATTCGCAAGGAGCGAGCGGAAATCGTCGAAAGGCAGTCCGGTTGTCATGGCGTCCCTCTGGGCGTCCCTCTGGAATGAATGCGTCTCGCATAGACCCCCGATGATGCCGCCGCAATGCCGAAGCGCCCTGCCGCGCTCTTGCAAAGGCCACGCAAAGGCATCATGTGATCGGCAGCTATAAAGAGAAAAGCATGACCGGCATCGAATCCCCTTGCATCCTGGTTTGCTCCATCGACATGAAGACGGGCTACTGCTTCGGCTGCGGGCGCACGCGCGACGAGATCGGCGCGTGGCTGACGATAACGCCGGGAGAGCGCAGTGCCATCATGGCAACGCTACCGGCCCGGCTCGAAACCGTCGAGCGCAAGCCACGGCGCGAAACGCGGCGCGCGCGCATGGCGCGGGAACGCGGATCGGCTTGACCCCTTTCGCCCATGGGAAACCGGCTTCTTCTCATCATCCTCACGATCATCGGCATCGCCGTGGCGCTTCTCGTCTGGAACAACAATTCGGGCCAGACCCTCGGCATCGGCAATGAACAGTTCGGACAGTCGGCCTATCTCGCCGTCTGGGGGCTCGTGGTCGCGGCCGCGCTTTTCGGCATGCGGCGGCGGATGGGCGACGTGATGCGCCACCTTGCGCTCTGGCTTCTGGTCATCTTCTTCCTGGTCGCCGGCTATCAGTACCGCTACGAATTGCAGGACTTCGGCAGCCGCGTCACCGCGGGACTCATTCCCGGCAGTCCGATCTCCTATGTCGGCAGGGACGGCGAGAAAAGCGTGACCCTCGACAAGTTCGACAACGGGCATTTCGGCGCTCGCGCCAGCGTCAACGGCGTCACCATAACGATGGTTGTCGATACGGGCGCGACGACGACCGTTCTCTCGGCCCGGGACGCCCAAAGGGTCGGGATCGATACGAAGGACCTTT